>QHXL01000033.1:0-8844 GCA_003222935.1 Acidobacteriota bacterium | reverse complement strand
AGGTGCTGGAACAGGTGCCTGCCGATACAAAAGTTCGCATCGTCGATATTCACGCCGAAGCCACATCTGAAAAAGTAGCGATGGGCTGGTTTTTAGATGGAAGAGTGTCCGCAGTTGTTGGTACCCACACGCATATCCAAACGGCAGACGAAAGAGTCTTGCCTCAGGGAACCGCGTACCTCACCGATCTCGGGATGACGGGAAGCTATGCCGGTGTTATTGGAATGAGCAAGACGGATGTCATTGCCCGCTTCACAACTGTCCCGGCCAGACGTGCTGAGCACGCAAGTGGACAGGTCAGAATTTGCGCAGCTGTGATCGACATTGATGAAACAACCGGCCAAGCACGGGATATACAGCGTCTAAGCCTCAGTCACGAACCGTAATCTTCTGCGCGCGAATTGTTTTCGCAATTTCAATCCTGCGTTCCAGGTCCTCTTTCATTTCAGGTCTAAGTTCGAGACATGTAGCCACGTCGCTTTGGGCTCGCGTGTCTTCTCCTTTCAGAAACAACGCCAGGCTACGATTGAAATAAGCCCAAACGAGACCTTTGTCGCGTTGAAGCGCATTCGTAAAGTCGGCAATCGACTCATCTATTCGCGATTTGTACATTAAGGCAGTGCCTCTGCCTTGATAAAGAAGGGCCAGATCTGGAGCGAGCTGTAAAGCGCGATTGAAATCGGCAAGTGCCCCGTCGTAGTCCTTGATTGCGATGCGCAGGTAACCGCGCAGATAGAAGGACTCGTGATGACTGGAATCAAGCTGAACTGCTCGATCGAAGTCAGCAGCGGCGCCGGTAAAGTCACCAAGGTCATGTCTTATTGTTCCGCGGTTGTTATAGGCTTCAAAAAGTTTCGGATTGATTGAAATGGCTTTATCGAGGTCAATCAGCGCGCCATTCAGATCTCCAAGTTCGCGAAGTGTCGCGGCCCGATTTAGATAAGCCTGGGCCAGGCCCGGTCTGATTCGCAGCGCGGCATTAAGATCCCTCAACGCTCCTGCAAAATCTCCTTTGCGATACAGAACAACGCCACGGTTAATGTAGGCGTTCGCTGTAAATGGATCGATGACCTTCACATTTTTAGTCTCGACATTTGTAGCGCCACTCACCGAACCGAATTGAGAACTGATTGCTATGGCTCGTGTGTAGTCTTCGATTGCGCCATCAAGGTCGCCTTTACTGACTTTGCGAGCTCCGTCTCGATAGTGGTTGATGGCTGAATTCGGGGTTTGCGCCGGGACTGCGGCAATGGCCAAGACAATGATGAGAGTTATGAAAGAGAAGTAAATCAAATAGCGGCGCATAACGACCTTCCTCCCTCCTGAATGGAGATCGAGCGCTCTACTGATTTCTACAAATTCCGACTAAAGGATTATGTAGGAGTATGAGCGCAGCATGGTTGGCCTGTTAAATTACACAGGGCCAGAGTTGAAGCTCGTCTGCTATGTGCGCTAAGATGCGGGTGTCGACGATACATCTTTCGCGCCGCAAGGCGAATGAGCTTGTGTTGTCATCGGCCTCGTTGCTATCGCAAGTAGCAACGAGGCTTTCGTTTTCATCGGGCCGTCAATCGAACTATTGCTTTCGAAAGAGTTTCAAAGTTCAAAGTTTGCGCGGGGCTATTTATAAAACGCATTCGACGAAGAAAAGTTACATTAAACTTCGCAGGAGCGTTGCTCTTATCGATGAAACACCGTGATCAGGAGAGTTGTGGCAGGAACTACGTGGGGCGAACTACTCAGGAGCGATTTGGGTGGGAACAATTTCGCCAGACAAATGAGACTTGGGCAGCGGCGGTGCTAGTAATCTCGTAGCATAACCTTCGGGAAAGGAACGTACGCGACCGTCAGAGTCGGTAACGACGTGCCCTGTTTCACCCTCGGCTACGACCTGTCCGTCCGACGCTCGCACGATCTCATATCCAAAACGGACCGAGCGTCGTCGCAGTTCGGTAATATGCGTACGGACAATCAGTTCATCGTCGTAGTATGCTGGTGCCTTGTAGCGGCAGTATGACTCAGCCACCACAAGTAGCGCATCGTCGTTCTCTTCCATGTCCCGATATGAAAAACCCCGAGCGCGACAATATTCCGCACGGCCAATCTCGAACCAGACGAGATAGTTGGCATAGTAAACGATGCCCATCTTGTCGGTTTCCGAATAACGGACCCGCAAAGTGGTTTCGTGCCAAATTCCGAATACATCCTCAAGTGCAGGGCTGGTCATCTGATTCTTATTCATCAGAATCCTCAGTAAATTGACGGAAACTGACGCGCGTGCAAACTTTAACTGTTAACGTTCAGCGGACTATAAGAGTGAACCACCAATGATGTCAAAGCAAATTAATCGCGTGTTAGCCCTGCTGACACTGGTTGCCCTGTTCATCGTTAGCCTATCCGTCAACGGGAGTTACGCTTCAGTTGAGCCACAGCGAGCCGGTACGGCTACTGGAACAACCCGGAATGCAGCAATTGTTGCAACCACCGCTGCTGTACTCAAGGAGACAAGCGACTTGCGCGAGCTTTCGATCATTAAAGATGTGAAAAGCGGAGCACAGTCGCGAGCCGACATTGAGCGAATGATCATCAAGAACCTGGATGAAGATAGTTCGCCTGCAGAAATGCACGCCGCGGAAGTGATACTGAAAGCGTTTGGTTTGGCGCCGTCGACCTTTCAGTATCGTCCGTTCCTTATAAAACTACTGACCGAGCAGGTCGCCGGCTACTATGATCCAAAAGCTCAACAGTTTTATCTGGCGGATTGGATCGAGCTCGAAGGGCAGAAGCCGGTCATGGCTCACGAACTGACGCACGCCTTGCAAGATCAACATTTCAACTTGCGTAGATTTGAAAAGTGGCCCAAGGGAGACTCAGACGCAGAACTCGCGGCACATGCACTTATCGAAGGCGATGCAACACTCGCCATGACTCTTTACATGGCAAAAAATCCTTTGGTTGCCCTGGCGTTCATACGAAGTCTCGGATCGGACACGACAAACTCTGAACAGTTCAAGCAGGCTCCTCGGGCGATTCGGGAATCGCTCATGTTTCCGTACGAAGAGGGATCGGCGTGGGCCACCCAGGTTTATCGTCGCGGTGGTTGGGAGTCGGTATCGGAAGCATTTACAAAGCTGCCACAGTCGAGCGAACAGATTCTTCATCCGGAGAAATATTTTGCCGGTGAAGCTCCGACCAAGATCACTATTCCCGAACTGAGAGGTATTTTCGGCGCGGCTTTCAAACGAATTGACTCGGACGTTAACGGTGAATGGGGGACCTATCTCGTACTGGACCAGTTTCTCAACGATGCAGGAGAGTCAAAACGGTCTGCAGCTGGGTGGTCGGGTGATCGCTACGTAGTCTACGAAGGCGCCAGGGCTGGAGAGGTTCTCGTGGTCCAAATGACGGCCTGGGATAGTGACAATGATGCCAAAGAGTTTTTTGATTCTTACGAGAAGCGAACCCTGAAGCGTTATCCGGAGGCTAAACCTGTTACCAGCACTAATGAGTTGCGACAGTGGCAAACCTCCTCCGGAACTATTGTTCTTGAGCGGCGAGGCACACGCGTGCTTGTCCTGGAAGGAATACCGTCCGGGATAGACCTGAACACTCTGAAGCGCACTGTGTGGCAATAGTGCGTCTCATCGACTCTGGCTGCTTTGGTTTTGTTATCGACGTTGTGTTAGTTTGCTTCTTCTATTGAACGAGGATGACTCCACGTACTGGCCATGAAGAAGGTCGATAACTCACCAACTACAAAACCTAAAGCAAAGCGTCTCCGCGAACTAACTGAAGAGTTTCAACAACTCGAAGCGCGACTCCGTCTGGGCGGTGGTCTCGAAAAAATCGAACGGCAGCATCAGCAGGGTAAGTTGACCGCGCGTGAACGAATCGATCTGCTCCTTGATAAGGATTCGTACGAAGGCAGTAGGCAGAAGGCAGAAGGCAGCGAGCAAGAAATAGGAACGGCTCCCGCCGCGGGAGTCGTCACGACCATTGGCCGTGTTCGGGGCCGAGAAGTTGTGGTCGTCGCTAACGATGCGACCGTCAAAGCCGGGTCGTGGTGGCCAGAGACGATCAAGAAAATTCTGCGCGCGCAGGAGATCGCCATGCGCTGCCGCATTCCGATCGTCTATCTTGTCGACTCGGCCGGAGTGAACCTTCCATACCAGGGCGGCGTGTTTCCAGGTCAGTACGGGGCCTCACGTATCTTTTATTACAACTCGATCATGCGCAGGTATCTCAAGGTACCGCAGATTTCTGCAGTCATGGGGCCGTGCATCGCTGGTGGCGCTTATTTACCCGCCCTGTCAGACATCATCATCATGGTTGAAGGCACGTCGTTCATGGGATTGGGCGGAGCAAATCTTGTAAAAGGAGCGACCGGGCAGACTATCGATAACGAAACGCTTGGTGGCGCGCGTGCCCACAACGAGGTTTCCGGGGTGGCTCATTACCGTGTCGCTGATGATCAGAGTTGCATCGTCAAGATTCGTGAGTTTGTTTCTGAGTTACCGAAACCTGATGCAGTTGTTTCTCCGCCAACAAACGCTACGACTTTGCGGTCTGCCGAGGAGCTCTACAACATTCTCCCGGAAGACCATCGACAACCATACGAAATGCGTCAGGTGTTGGAATGTTTACTCGATGATGGACACCTCGACGAGTTTCAATCCGACTATGCGAAGGAGATGATTACCGGCCACGGATCGATTGGTGGCATCCAGGTTGGTGTGATTGCTAATCATCGAGGCATGGTTCGTATTCCCGGCGGCAAGCCACCCAAGTTTGGCGGAATCATCTATACCGAGTCGGCGGAGAAGGTGGCTTACTTCATCGAAACTTGTAGTCGTCATCAAACCCCGTTGTTGTTCATCCAGGATGTTTCAGGGTTTATGGTTGGACCAGATGCGGAGCATTCAGGAATTATTCGTGCGGGTGCGCGGTTTGTAGAAGCGATGGCAACGGCAGTCGTTCCAAAAATTGTCGTGACCATCAACCATGCTTCCGGCGCCGGTTATTACGCGATGGCCGGGCAGGGATTTGACCCGGATTTTATCTACAGTTGGCCCACCGGTCGCATGGGGGTCATGGAAGGTGACTCGGCCGTTCAGGCTACTTTTGGAAGTCAGCTTGAGAAACTGAAAAAGAATGGTCAACAACCGGATGAGGCTTTGAGTGCGGAGATGGATAAAGTTCGCGCAACGTACGACATGGAACTCGATGCGAAGTATGCCGCAGCGCGAGGTTTTGTTGATGCGATCATCTCTCCGGAGAATACACGGCAGGCTTTGGAGTTATCGCTACGCACGAGTCTTAACTTCCGTGGACCACACCTGGGACAGTTTGTTTTGCCTCAGGTGATTTCGTGAGGAATGAAGCGAATGTCCGACGAACTTTAGTTTGTCGCGATATTGGCTTGCGAACGATCGACAAACTGAAGTTCGTCGGACATTAAGGATATGAAACAAATTATTCGGGTCGCATCAGGACAGGGCTTTTGGGGCGATCTCCCGGACGCTCCCGTCCGTCAGGTAGAGGGTGGTCCAATTGACTACTTAATGCTCGACTATCTCGCCGAAGTCACGATGTCGATCATGCAGAAGCAGAAGGCGCGTGATCCAAACGCCGGATACGCAAAAGATTTTGTTCCGTTGATCAAGCGCATTCTGCCGGCGTTGGTCGAACGAAATATACGCGTTACTGCAAACGCCGGTGGTGTCAACGTGCGTGGTTGTGCGGATGCTGTACTGCAAGTCGCGCGCGACCTCGGTCTGACCGGTAAATTGCGGATTGGAATCGTTACCGGCGACGACATCATGGACCGGCTGGATCAGTTTCTCAACGACGGAATCCCACTGAAGAACATGGATACGGGCGAACCATTGACGACAGTTCGCGACCGAATTCAGAGTGCAAATGTTTATCTAGGCGCGTTGCCCATGGTCGAGGCTTTGAATCAGGGCGCGCAAATCGTGATTACCGGCAGGGCGACTGACACGGGGCTAACACTGGCGCCATTGATTCATGAGTTCGGATGGGGCGCCGACGCGTCTGGTGGTAATTGCCAGTTCGATTAGCAGAACATTCCCGACCTGGCAAATGTTGGATTCACAATAGCTGAAGGATCGCCCGATGGCAGCTTTATTATTACGAAGCATGAGGGAACTGGCGGATGCGTTAGTTTGCCGTCGGTGAAAGAGCAATTGGTCTATGAAATGGGCGACCCGCACGAGTACATCACGCCCGATTGCGTCGCGGACTTTACGTCAATAAACCTGGAAGACGCTGGAAAAGATCGCGTGCGAGTTTATGGAATCAAAGGTCGACCGGCGACCGACTCCTTAAAAGTATCAATCAGTTATTCGGCTGGTTACAAAGCAGTGGGGACGCTCGTCTACGCATGGCCCGACGCATATGAGAAGGCCAGGGCTGCGGATAAGATCCTCCGGGCTCGCTTAGAGAAGCTAGGATTGCGGTTCGATCAAGTGTTGACCGAATTTGTTGGCGCCAATGCGACACACGGACCTTTGGCTGGACTACCATCTGCGGAAGCTGCTGAAGTTCAGTTGCGCGTTGGTGTCCGTGGTTCCGATCGTTCGGCGGTCGAACGCTTTACAAAAGAGATTGCGCCTCTGATTCTGACGGGACCTCCTGCTGTTACGGGTTTTGCAGGTGGTCGACCTAAAGTTGAAGAGATTGTCGCTTTCTGGCCGGCGTTGATCCCGAAAGAACTCATCACTCCGAAGGTAGAGGTGCTCGAGGCGTGAAAGTACAACTCTTAAAACTGGCGCACGCTCGTTCGGGTGACAAGGGAGATACTGCGAATGTTGGATTGGTCGCGCTGCGTGAGGAGTTCTACCCGATACTCGTGCGAGAAGTGACTGCCGACCGGGTAAAGGAACATTTCAAAGGGATCTGCCACGGTGCTGTTGAAAGATTCGAGTTGCCAAATCTCGGTGCCCTCAACTTTCTGCTTCATGAAAGCCTCGGCGGTGGGGGTACCCTGTCGTTGATGACTGATGCGCAGGGGAAAACATTTTCTAGTGCATTGCTGCGGATGGAAATTGACGTACCAGACGAAGACGCAGCCAGTCTCGGATTGTCGCAAAGATGACTGACGATAATCAGGTCGTTATTTACAAGGTCGATTCCGGTGTTGCCCGGGTCACGCTCAATCGACCCGATAAACGGAATGCTCTTAACGACGAACTGATTGCTGGACTAAAAGACTCGCTGGGTAAAGCCCACGGTGACGACACTGTTCGAGTAGTAGTACTAAACGGCGCAGGTTCAGATTTTTGTTCAGGCGCTGACTTATCTGCGCTCCAGAAAATCTCAACCGCAACTGTTGCTGAAAATCTCGACGACGCCCGATCGTTGATGGAATTGTTTGTTCTGATCCGGAATGTTCGAGTTCCGGTGATTGCAGCTGTAACGGGTCGGGCTCTCGCCGGTGGGTGCGGGCTTGCGACAGCGTGTGATCTCGTTCTTGCTTCCGAGGCTGCTCGTTTTGGATATCCCGAAGTGAAGATTGGTTTTGTGCCGGCGATGGTAATGGCAATCTTGCGTCGCAACGTTTCGGAGAAGCGCGCGTTTGAACTGATAACACGCGGCGATGAGATCGATGCATCGCAAGCTAAAGAGATGGGTCTCATCAATCAGGTGTTTAGTGAAGATGCGTTCGCGGGTGAGGTCGAGAGGTACATTCAACGCTACATGAAAACGAGTAAGACGGCAGTGTCACTAACGAAGAAGTTGCTGTACCAGATCGATAGCCTTGGTTTTGCCGAGTCTCTCGAAACAGGTGTCGACGTAAATGTGATTGCTCGGATGACCGAAGACTGCCAGCAGGGAATTGCTAAGTTTTTGAAGAAGTAGAAATGATTCTTTGCGCCAGAGTTTTGGCTGCGTCCAACACGGGATCAGCCACCTGAGTCACAAGTCCTGCCTTTAATGCTTCAGCGGCAGACAATCGACGTGCAGTTGCGAAAAGTTCTATTGCTTTTGTCCTGCCTATGATTCTCGGCAAACGCTGAGTTCCACCCCAACCGGTAATAATTCCCAGGCGAGCTCCGGGATGAGCGAAGACGGCCGTGCTTGAGGCGAGTCGTATATCGCAGGCCAATGCGAAGTCTAGCCCTCCTCCCATGCAATAACCGTTGACCGCAGCGATTGTCGTTGCATGGTTAGTGGCGATGGCGTCCGTCAATGCTTGCCCTTTTTCTGAAAAGGCTTTGGCGCTTTGAGAATCGAGAGTGGTGAGTTCTCGGATATTTGCACCAGACAGAAAGACATCGTCCGTGCCGGTGAGAATTATGACCTTGATTGAAGGTTGGCTGCGGATTCTTGTCAGTGCTTGATTGAGAGTGTCGAGAGTAGCTATTGAAAGTGGATTGCGCTCGGCGGCCCGACAAAAGCGCAGAGTGGCAATCGGGCCTTCGTACTCTTCAGAAATTGGGGAAGTGTTCATTCACGAGGCTTTACGTTTTCACGGAGGAACTTCACGATATCTTCAGTCGATGTGCCAGGCAGGAATATTTCGGCTACGCCCTGTGCTTTTAGTTTAGCCAGATCCTCCTGCGGAACAATGCCGCCGACGAGAACCAGGCAATCGTTCAAGCCTTTATCGCGTAGCAACTGAACAATGCGTGGGCAAAGGGTGTTGTGTGCGCCACTCAGGATCGAAACGCCAACGGCATCGACGTCTTCCTGAAGGGCGGCGGCGGCAATCATCTCTGGGGTTTGTCTTAGTCCCGTGTAAATGACTTCCATTCCTGCGTCGCGTAGTGCGCGCGCAATTACTTTTGCACCGCGGTCATGGCCATCTAATCCAGGTTTAGC
>QHXL01000032.1 GCA_003222935.1 Acidobacteriota bacterium | reverse complement strand
TGGAAACCCTGTCAGGCAAAGTTGTCTCGTCACAATGGGAAAACCAGCAATTCAATCCCGCCTCAGCCGTGAAACTCGCGACCGCACTCATCGCTCTGAAAACTCTCGGACCTCAGCATCGTTTTGCTACTGGAGTTTGGACTGACGGCATACTCGACAAATCAACCGGCATAATTTCCGGCAATCTATACATCTCCGGTCGGGATCCATCGTTCCACTATGAGCACGCTATTCTTCTGGCACGCGATCTGAACTCACTTGGCATTAAGAAAATCACGGGCGATCTGGTAGTTGCACCCAAGTTCACCATGAACTTCAGTGCATCTGCGGGTAGCTCCGGCGAACAGCTCTTCGACACACTTGATTCAACCTTGAGATACGCGGAAGCAACTCGTGCCTGGAGCTACGAACGAACGGCGCTCCACGATCAGGCCAGCTTGCAAACAATTTCGAGTGTGACGGTGATGGGGGACGTAGTTGTCGGACCGGTGGCGCCGGGAGCACGACTCCTACTAACGCAAAAGTCGAGCA
This sequence comes from Acidobacteriota bacterium, assembly GCA_003222935.1. Taxonomy (GTDB): domain Bacteria; phylum Acidobacteriota; class Blastocatellia; order Pyrinomonadales; family Pyrinomonadaceae; genus PSRF01. The sequence continues at coordinate 3,611 of QHXL01000032.1, read as the reverse complement.
AGCTCGTCGACATTTTGAAAGTACTGCTGTGCTACTCCAATAATTTCATGGCCGAGAGAATCGGCGAGAGCCTGGGCGGCCCCGAGTCAGTTCGTCAACAATTGGTCCCCTTGCTCAAGATTGCTCCCGAGGAGATAAAGTTTGCTTCACTCAGTGGTCTGGGTGTGAATCGAATGTCGCCACGCGTGATGATGAAAGTCTATCGCGCACTTCGAGACGAACTACAAAAGAGTGGCCTTTCGCCTTCCGACATCATGCCGGTCGCCGGAATCGATCCGGGAACACTCGAGAAGAGATTTACTGGTCCCGCGTGGCGCGGAAGCGTGATAGCAAAAACTGGGACCCTGGTTAGAACAGACGGAGGTGCGAGTGCGTTAGTCGGTCAACTGCGAGCGGCAAATGGCGAGATACTGTTGTTTGTGATCATGAACCAGCAAGGTAGCGTTAGCCGGTTTCGCGAAAACCAGGACTACCTCGTGATGCTTATTCAAAACTCTCGTGGTGGACCAAGAGCTTTCAACTACAAACCGATCATGTTGACTATGCAATTGTCCGATACCGAGAGCCAGATTGGCTCCGGTGACGAGTTCGAGCCAAAGACCAAGTCTCAGTAAAAACCATTTTCCAGATCTCATTTGGCATTTTCCAGTTGTTATTTGGACCACTTGGACGTGGTGGTCTCAGGCCTGCTCGAACAGAGTTACCGTGGATCAAAGGTCCAAAAGCCAAAGTGAAGATACCAACTGAAAAATGTCAAATGAGATCTGGAAAATGACTTCCTTCTTCCCTTGCCCGGAACACTTGCCCGCAAAATTATTGCGCCCCGCCGATCCGAGGATCGACAGGGCGCTTTACCGTCCAAACTGAGCGCGGCGTGCGGCACCGCAGCATCAGCGGACGATCTCCTGGTTTCTCTTAGAAGCGACTACCGTCTCTGAACTTGACGCCTCACTCCTTAAAGAAAGTGCAAAGTCCGACGATCTTCCGCAGAACCACCTAAATTTCTCCCTTTCACTGCCTGCTTCACAGGACCATCACTAGGAAACAAACTTCCTTTGCTGTCACCTTAAGTGACGACATTCATCAGGCTCTGCAGAGTTACGGCGCAAAATCGCAACTTTTACGACGTTTCTCAGTTGGCATGGTCGTTGCTCCCTTTGTTGTCGGGTCAGTTTCCGTTTGATCCCCAAGTTCCCTGTTATCGGAGGAGAGATGACCGCCACTAAGAACGTTTCATCCGAACTTAAAGCCCAGGCCGGCTTTACGCTGGTTCAGCTACTCATCGTGGTGGCCATTGTCGGTATCGTCACAACCGTGGCCGTATTGGGAATTGCTTCAGCGCGACAACGCATCAGGTTAACGAACTCCTCCCGCTTGCTCGCAAGTTATCTCGAGAAGGCCCGCGTCGACTCCGTAAGACGTCACCCTATGGCTTCCGCAGATATGTCAGGCGTGGAAGTGATTAACGGCACAACCTACCGGGTGAAAATGGATTTTGATGGTGATGGAACGATGGAGCTAAAGGATATCTCTTTAGACCCGGGCGTGGTTTTCGCCACCGATACGATGTCACTCATATTCGACTGGCGTGGACGTCTCGTCGACCTGCCTAGCACAGAGATCAAAGTTACGATCGCAATGCAATGGGGCGATGATCCGAACGATCAACGTGTTGTCGACGTGACGCGCTCAGGTGACGTCACGATCGATAGCGACGTCTACCTCGACGACGTACCAAATGTTAACGTCAATGTAAACAGTCTTACCGGCATCGATTCAGGTTCGACGCTGAACGGCAATAGCACAGCGACGCCTACCCCGGACTCGTCGCCAACGGCCACACCAACGCCTACGCCTTCGGACCCAAGTGCGACGCCGACGCCAACGCCCACACCAACGCCAACGCCGACGCCCACACCAACTCCGACGCCGACACCGACACCAACGCCGACACCAACCCCGACGCCGACCCCCAATCCGTCGCCAACACCAAGCCCGTCGCCGTCTCCCACACCCTGTCTGGTTACAGTGACGACGAATCCAACACCGTTATCGTTTCCCAAGAATGGTGGTAGCGGCACTGTCAGCTTCTCAGTTAACCCGTCCGGAAGTGTCACGTTCACCAGCGGTCCGAACAATTTGTCGGTCACTGGATCCGGAGGCAACTTCACTGTGACTTCCTTAAATAACACGCGTGGAAACTTCACGCTGACTTTCAATACACCATGCGGTTCGCGAACAGTGTCAGTGAGCGTCACCAACTAGAATGGAAACTGAGGTAAAGATCATGGACGACTTAACTCAATCGCCTACGCCGAAAGATGGACAACAAGGCTTCACGCTTATTGAAACGGCGACAGCCTTGCTGGTGATGATGATTGGCGGGTTGGGCATCTGCGCAGTGTTTGCCTTTGCTATTAAGAACAATACCGGTTCGCGAGATCGCGCGGCGGCGTTGGCAGTGGCTCAACAGCAAATGGAGACATACCGGAACGTAGAGTTCCCGGATGCCGCTCTCAATGTCACAACAACGCCAGTTGTCGCCACAGTGACGAGCGCCGATCGCACCTACTCAGTAAGAACCACCATTTGTAATGGATGGACAGCAGTCAATCCATGCCCTACTGGTGCAACTACATCGCTCAAAACAATAAAGGTTGAAGTAACTCCACAGCTGGGCGATTCGGCATGGGCCAATTCCAGCGTCCAGGTATCGATTCAACGGTCAACCTTTGAGCTCGGTACATACAGTGGCGGATTGTGATGGTGGAAGGACTCGCAATGAAGCAGAAACAAAAATCGCAGGACGGATTTTCGCTGATCGAATTGATGATAGCCATGACGGTAACGATTGTTATCGCGGGTATTGCCAGTTCTCTGCTCGCGCAAGCGTTCAAGTTGCGCGCTCGTGAAGACACTCGTTCAGATGCGGTAGCTGACGCTCAACGCGCGCTCAACATCGTTTCGCGGGAAATTTCGAATGCTGGCTTTGGATTGGTGGATAACGGAATCGTTCCGGGCGACACCAACAATGGTTCCATTCGCTTCCGTGCAAACTTGAACGCTTACCTACGAGATAGCTCAGGTAACCCCGTGCCGGGATTCAACGCCGTCGTCGATAAGGATGAAGACGTCAAGTACACGATGTACAACGACGACGAAGCAAATCGTCACTATCTCGTGCGTTACGACGCGATACTCGGCGCTGTCGATCAGCGAAATGGGACCACAGTACTGGCAAATCGCCTCGATACCTTCGCGCTCCAATTCCTCGACGTATCTGGTAATACCCTGGATGTTGTGTTGAATCCGGACGCTGTCATCAGCGCCAGGAAAGTCAGAATTACGGTCGGCGTTGTCTTACCGGCACAAGGTAGCCCGGGCTCCGCTGGTTACCAGCCGCAATCGACAATCAATCTTGTTTCAGATGTCGTGCTCAGAAATACCAGTCAAATCACTTACTAGCTCGAATCCAATGAGGTGCATAACGATGAATTGCCGAAGAGTTGATCTCGAAAGCCGCAAAGGTGAAAAAGGCGCAGCGCTGGTAATGAGCATTCTGATTTCTACGCTGCTTCTTGCTGTAGCTGGAACAGTGATTTTAACGAGTG
>QHXL01000031.1:4741-6798 GCA_003222935.1 Acidobacteriota bacterium | reverse complement strand
AATTCAAAAGTCCGTGCACAGGCATTGTTGGGATGGACGCCGAGTCCTGGCACTGCTTTCTATGCCGGGTACAACGACGATTTGAATTACGACACTCAACATCCGTTCACCGGACAAATCGTCCCCGGCCTTCGACGCAACACCCGCACATTCTTCCTGAAGTTCTCCTACTTGATTCGAAAAGGCTTTTGATTAGCGAGTAGCACAGACTTCAGTCTGTGCACGCTCGCTTGAGGGGTCGTCGAGATCTTTTCGTACGTCAATTCGGTTTTGTACTTGCTGATCCCACAAGGCCCAAACTGAAGTCTGTGCTACCCTCTGCGTTCCTGCACTTTCCCTTCTCCGTGCTAAACTGAGAACTTAATATGCCTGACGCCCAGTATTCGTATGCTTGGAAATGGAAAGCGCTTTTCTTGCTGGCGCTTTCATCTCTTTCGTTATTCCTCTTTACATCGTGCAAGAGTGATTATCCCGCCTCAGCTTGGCAAAGCCGTCCCGGTGATGGCAAAACCGTGCGACAGGTGAAAACTACTGCGGTGGTTGAGACTCCGTTCGGAGAAACAGTCAATGCGAATGGAACTCTCGCAGCGTTCGATCAAACGACCGTGAGTGTGAAAGTTCCGGGTCGGCTGAAAACAATTGCGGTGGATCTGGGGACGGTTGTTTTGCGAGGGCAGGTGATCGCGCAACTCGATTCCGACGACTACAAACTTCGCATTCAACAGGCGGAGGCGTCGTTAGCACAGGCCCGAGCAAGACTTGGGTTGTCGCCTGATGGAACCGACGATACTGTCGATCCGGAGAAAACTGCGACGGTGCGGCAAGCTCGCGCCGTGCTCGATGAAGCGAGATTTAATCGTGAGCGTGCTGCAAAGTTAGTTGCGCAGGGCATTATTGCAAAGGCTGAGTTTGATACCGCGGATGCCGGCTTCAAAGTTGCCGAAGGTCGTTACCAGGATGCTTACGAGGAGATTCGCAACAGGCAGGGCGTTTTGGCCCAGCGAAGATCAGAATTGGCAATCGCTCGACAACAGTTGAAAGATACCGCTGTAGTTTCTCCGCTGGATGGGATCGTGCAGGAGAAACGAACGAGTGTTGGTGAATATCTGGCGGCTGGGGCACCTATCGTGAACGTAGTCCGCATTGATCCATTGCGACTTCGGGCTGAGATTCCTGAGCGAGAATCTTCAACAGTTCGTCCGGGTCAAAATGTTCGAGTCACCGTGGATGGTGATGCAACTATATATGTTGGGCAGATAACACGTTTGAGCCCGGTGATTGCTGAACAGAATCGAATGCTGGTCGTTGAGGCCGACGTTCGGAACAACGGTAAGCTACGACCCGGTGCGTTCGCGCACGCGGAGATCGTTACTAACGACGCCAAGATGGCAGTGACCGTTCCGAATAATGCCATCGTTACCTTTGCCGGTATTGAAAAGGTTCTGATAGTTCAAAACGGAAAAGCCGTCGAGAAGCCAATAACCACTGGCAGACGTGGGAATGATTTTACGGAGATAGTTTCCGGAATAAATGTTGGTGAGAAAGTAATCCTGGAACCCGGCAATTTGCAGACGGGCCAGGACGTACAAGTTGTGGATTAAAGCGTAGATCTTTGTGCTTTGATCTTTGTATTTTGTTCTTAATTCCAAAAGTAAGTTAAAGCTTAGCCGGTAGAAGCTGTGGCGCATAAAGTCAAAGATCTAAGCACAAAGATCTAAGCCCCTCTTTTTGAGATGCAAAAACTAGCCGAAATATGTATTCGACGTCCGGTGTTCGCGACCATGATCGTGTTGTCATTGGTCGTCGTGGGTGCGGCTGGTTTTTTCAAATTGGGTGTCGATCGATTTCCATCTGTTGACCTTCCGACCGTCAGTATTCGCGTTAATTTGCCCGGCGCCGCGCCGGAAGAAGTTGAGTCGCTGGTTACTCAGCAGGTCGAAGAAGTTATCAACACTGTCGACGGGATCAGTGAACTGCGTTCAGTGTCAGGGCAAGGTACCTCAATGGTCATTGCCACTTTCAAACTGGACCGCAACCTTGAGTCGGCTGCCCAAGAC
>QHXL01000031.1:346-4699 GCA_003222935.1 Acidobacteriota bacterium | reverse complement strand
AGCAACTCTAGGCCGTCAACTTCCTGAAGATGCGACTCCTCCAGTCGTGCAAAAGTTCGATAACGACAGCACACCCGTTCTCACCATTTCCCTCACTGCCGATCGTTCGATACGAGAGCTTACCGAACTTGCCGATAAGACTGTTCGAGTTCAACTTGAACGAGTCAGCGGAGTCGGCGAAGTGCGAGTTGTTGGTGGCCTGGATCGCGCAATCCAGGTTTGGATCGACGCTGATCGACTTGCTGCTTATCAAATCCCGATTTCTGACATTCGCCAGGCATTGAGTCGACAGAATGCCGACGTGCCCGGTGGAAACGTCACTACTGGCCGGGAAGAACTGACCCTTCGCACGCTGGGCAGATTTACCGATCCGCGACAGTTCGACGACCTCGTGATCGCGAATGTCAACGGCGCTCCGGTTCGCTTACGCGATGTTGGGCACGTTGAAGACGGCACCAAAGAACAACGATCACTTTCGCGGCTGAACGGCGTTCCGACCGTGACTCTCGATATTCGTCGCCAGTCCGGAGCGAATACGGTTGAAGTGATCAAGGGCATCAAGGACGTTTTGCCGCACGTGAGCGGTCAGTTGCCTCAAGACGTGAAGTTGGAAGTCATTCGCGACCAGTCGCGTTACATCGAATCAGCGCTTCATGAAATCCAAACCCACCTCGTACTCGGCAGTATTCTTGCCAGTCTGGTTGTGTTGGTCTTTATGCGCTCATGGCGATCGACGTTGATTGCTGCCGTCGCGATCCCTTGTTCGGTGATCTCCACCTTCGGCATGATGCGGGCTCTGAACTTCACTCTGAATAGCGTGACAATGCTCGCCCTCGTTTTGATGGTTGGCGTCGTGATCGACGACGCGATTGTCGTGCTGGAAAATATCTTCCGCTTTATAGAAGAGAAAAAGATTAATCCGAAGGAGGCGGCGCGCGAAGCGACCAAGGACATTGGTCTCGCTGTGCTTGCGACAACTCTTTCGCTGGTCGTCATATTTCTACCCGTGTCGTTCATGTCGTCGATCTCCGGCCGCTTTCTTTATCAGTTTGGTATCACGGCCGCGGTCGCAATCCTGGTCAGCTTGCTGGTCTCTTTTACGCTGACGCCAATGATGAGCTCGCGACTGATTCGACTCAGCGATGCTGGAGGCGGACACGACCAACCGGCTTCGAGACGTGGTTTCTACCGTCTGATCGACAACGGTTACGCATGGCTGCTCGGTTTTGCAATGCGCCATCGCATTGCAGTCGCAGCGCTGGCAATTGCCACGGTGTTGACGAGCATTCCGCTTTATCGAAGTGTCAAGCAGGAGTTTATTCCGACAAATGTTGACGAAGCGGAATTCGAAGTGAGCGTCAATGGTCCGGAAGGAACTAATCTCGCGGTCATGAATGAGACCATCAGTGCGATGGAGAAAGACATGCTCGCTACTCCTGGCGTTCGTCTCGTCATGTCGTCGGTAGGCGGAAACTTTCTTGGGGGAGTAAACCAGGGAGGTGCGTATGTGCGTATCGCGCCTCACGAAGAACGCACGTTTTCGCTGACCAAACTTTGGCGTGAAACGAAGAAGGGAAATCCGCTAAACGCTTTCAAAGGAAACTATTCTCAGCAAGATGTGATGACTGAGATTCGCCGTCGTTTGCAAAAGTATTCTCCGATGCGTGTCGGCGTGCGCAATGCACAATCGTTCAACTTTGGTGCTGGCGGGCGAACCGACATTGACTTTGTCTTTCGTGGACCGGACATCGTTGCGCTTGCCGGTTATGCGGATGATCTTGTCGAGCGCACCAAAACGCTCGGCGGTATTGTCGACGCGGATTCGACGTTGAAATTGAATAAGCCTGAACTGCGTGTAGTGATTGATCGCGAACGAGCGGCGGACCTCGGGGTCGATACATCTGACATTGCGACGAGTTTACGACTCATGGTCGGCGGTGAAGACCGCGCTTCACGTTATCGAGACGAGCAGACAAACGAAGACTACGACGTTCAGCTTCGTCTCGACGAACATGACCGCAGCGATGTTGGGACAATCAGTCGACTTTATGTGCCCTCGTCGCGTGGGGGGTTGGTGCGGCTTGATAACCTTGTGAAGATCCGTCGCGACACGAGTCCTTCAAGAATTGATCGTCTGGATCGAGAGCGCCAGGTTTCAGTTCGTGCGTCTGTGGCGCCTGGTTTCGCGCTGGCCGATCGGATTGAGGCACTGCGCAAAACTGTTGGCGATATGAATCTTCCCTCGGGTTATACGACCACAGTCTCGGGTCGTGCGAGAGAACTCGAGAGGACTTTCACTGAGTTTATCTGGGCGTTCATCCTCTCGATCCTCTTCATGTACATGATTCTCGCGTCCCAGTTTGAGAGCACAGTGCACCCGATAACAATTCTGTTGAGTTTGCCGTTATCGGTTCCATTCGCGTTGCTGTCGTTATGGGGAACCGGCGATACGTTGAACCTGTATTCAGCCCTGGGTGTGCTTGTCCTATTCGGCGTGGTGAAGAAGAACGCGATTCTTCAGATCGACCACATGAACAACCTGCGCGCGAAAGGAATGGAGAGACACGAAGCGATCATGCAGGGTAATCGGGATCGTTTGCGCCCAATCCTGATGACTACCCTGGCGCTTGTCGCCGGCATGTTGCCGCTTGCTGTTGGAACGGGACCGGGAGCAGAAGAACGCCGATCAATTGCGGTGGTTGTTATCGGCGGTCAGACGCTGTCGTTGCTGCTGACACTGATTGCGACACCCGTCGTTTATTCGTTGCTGGATGATTTGGGAGCGACGTCAAGTTGGCGCAAGGTCGCTGCCGTGACGTCTGGTCTGTGCGCAGCCGTCAGGTCGAAATTCAAGAGACCACGTCGACAACGTGAAGAAGAAGCGGTGGCTGAGCGAAACTCAGTCGAGGGTCGCGACGATCATGTTCAAGCCGGCGCTGGCGGCGATTAACACTCTGTCCAATATGCTTCAGCTTGTCGTGAGCTCATCAGAAGTGACTCGGCAGTTCTATTCGCTCTCGTCAGAAATCACTTTGAGTCTTCTATTCCAGCTCACTACAAGCTAAAGAGGCTCTTTCAAATAGAGCAAGTTGGGAAGGGCGGTTTACCCCCGCTGGCTAACTAAAGAGCTGCATCGAGGTCTTTTCGCCAGGCCAGCGGGGGTAAACCGCCCTTCCCAACTTGCTCTGAATTTCAAACTCCTTATCGGCTAGTCTTGACTTTGGCAAGAGGCTCTAAACGTCTTGAACAATTAGCGATCAACAATTCCTTTCAGTCAGCGTAGTTCGATCCACTCCTGTCCAACTTGCGTAATAAGGCGGGCCACGCCAGGTTTCCTCTTCCTCCCTGCGTGACGACTGCTTCCTGTGCGGGAATCTGCGCGAGGATCTTGTCCGAGATTGGAATAAGCTTAACTCCTCCGGCCTGGGCCAGAACCTGAATGCGGCAGGCGCGCTCTAACAAAAACATTGAAAGAAACGCGTCAGGCACCGACTGTCCAACTGTCAACAGACCGTGGTTTCGGAGAATGAGAAAAGTTTTCTTTCCGAGATCTGCCACGAGGCGTGGCTTTTCCTCGTCGTTCAACGCCAGTCCCTCATAGTCGTGGTAACCAAGTGACGCCAGGACAAATAATGCCTGTTGAGAGATAGGTAGCAAACCATTAGCTTGTGCTGAAACTGCAATGCCGTTGTCGGTATGAAGATGCATGACGCACAAGGCGTCTTCACGCGCAGCATGGACCGCACTGTGAATGGTGAATCCGGCAGGATTAATTTTGTAGTCTGACTCCATCACGATGTTTCCTGCGAGATCGATCTTCATAAGACTTGACGCAGTGATCTCTTCAAACATCATCCCGTATGGATTAATCAAAAAGTGATGTTCTGGGCCAGGCACGCGTGCAGATATGTGTGTGAATACAAGGTCGTCCCATCCGTAGCCAGCAACCAGTCTGTAGGCAGCTGCTAAATCGACTCGCGCTTGCCACTCTTCGGCAGAGACCAGGTCCTTTACGTTTGGTTTCGTTGCTTTGTCAGGCGCGCTCATGGCGGTTTTTCTCCTAATGTCCGATAAACTTCAGTTTGTCGTGCGAAGATTACAACATCCCTGGATTGACGATGCTAGCCAGAGACTTTTTGGCATGGGTCACGACAAACTAAAGTTTATCGGACATTTGCTCAGGTACCAGCAGAATCTCTTGCCAGCCTGAAGTGTCCTTGCGCATTTGCGCAGTCAACTCATCTCTCAACTGATTCACTGCTGAGCTAAGTTTGACCTCGTAGTTGTTTATATCGGCGAAACGCTTCCGTTGTTCGTCAACAAAAGCTATCTGCTTGATGATAGAAGGAATTG
>QHXL01000031.1:0-200 GCA_003222935.1 Acidobacteriota bacterium | reverse complement strand
AAACAACTGGAGTCGTCCCGGCAAGGTGATTTTTTCTTTGGAGTTGGAAGCTTTTAGAGTCGGTCGGTCTTTCATCAAACACTGTTTGAAAATTACTCCGGCAACTGATTTCACTTCGCTCGATAACTTTGTGCCAATGCCGAAACCGGCAACTTCGGGGAACTCCTGCACGATCCGTTTTACTTTTTCCACGTCGAGGT
>QHXL01000030.1 GCA_003222935.1 Acidobacteriota bacterium | reverse complement strand
GTCCCGCAACACTCGCAACTGTTATCGTTACCGTGTTTGAAACACCAGAAAAACTGTCGGTGCCATCGGAGTAAGTCACAGTGGCCTGGTTAGTGATCACCGTGCCGCCGGGAGTAGGTACTGTCTGAGCGTTCGTTGGCGCGGAGATAGCAAAGAGGATCGCTAAGGCAATCAACACACGGTGAGTCGTTCCGTTGCTAAAGAATTCTTGTCGGTTTTTCATGGTGTCTCTCATCACAATTAGGTGGGTGTCGCAGGCGTCGCCCGGGTTAGTGGCGATGGCATTCGCAAATTAAGATCTGCGTTCGTCAACCATCACTTCACTCGCACTTTGTAAGAAGCTGTAAGCTTGCCGCCTTGCGCCAGGGGATCGGACCACTCGTAGCGAATCTCGGTGTACATGTAGACGGGCGCCGGAACTTGCTTAGTCGATCCGTCCGGTTGCTTCTCTTCGATCATTGGCTGTGGTGAAAAGGATTTGCCGCCATCGATACTGAAGACAGTTTTAGCGCCATCGGCAGTCGCCGAACCGACGATAAACACAGTGCCCTTTGGAATGTGGCCAACGGTCTTGTAATTCTGGGCTGAGGCATTACCGCTGTTCTCGCCACTGATAACCCAATTGACGATTTCGCCGGAGTTGACGGCAATCGAGTTGTCCAGGGGTATTAGTTTGGAATCGCGTTCGACCGAACCAACAAGTTTGAGATTTATTTCCGGTCGCGCGGCACCTCGGAGCATGAAGCGCTTCTGGGCGATCACAAAGGCAGTCGCGACCATAACCACAATTGCTGCTACTAGAAGCGAGCTTAGTCTCTCTCTTGATTTCAACATCGGATTTGTCTCCCTCTGGACATTTTTCACCGTAGGCATGAATGCGCGGTGAGCGATTTTGTGCCAAACGGTGTTTTCGTAATACTGTCATTTTTGACAGGAGAATTATTTAGCGAGGCTCATTGGTGGGACTTGCGGCTTTGCGTGCCTTGAGCTAGTAGAACGGGCTCCGACAGTAGCTATTTCTCGCGATGGACCATCTAAATCTCCATTGCCCGATACTCTTAAGGAACGTTTTCTGTCCGATATGCTTTGCTTGTTGTGAGTTTATTTTAAGTCTGGCCAGCTTTCTATAGTCAGTCACGACAAGCTAAAGAGCTTCTTGCAACGCTCTCATTCTCCCCGTGCTTCAGCTCGGGGTGCGGCGGAGCTAATGCAGTGAAGTAGCAGTTTCAACGGTCAAACCGTTGAAACGGTTCCCTGGATTTAAGCGGCACCTCTACCCCGAGCTAAAGCACGGGGAGAATGAGAGTTTTGCAAGAGGCTCAACTGAACGTGTGCGTCCGAGTAACATCCGGATGACCTGCGACAAGCACTTGAGGCCAAGACCAGTATCGAAAAATGGACAGATGGCAGAGGGCCGGCACCACTCCCATCTGACCGACGAGAACTGTCAGGGTGACTTGTCTCGATTGCAAGGTGGCCTGAAACGGATGGCCCACCCAGTGCGTCGAAGTTAGCGGCAGGAGTAAAGTGGACATCGGCACAGTCGCCCAACTCTTGGACCACACGTCTTAATCGCGAATGGCCTCGAACGCGAGCAAGCCAACATAGAACGAGCAAGTTGATTTGCCATGAGGAGATCTACTAGCCGAGCTTGAGATTCACGACACAAGATCGTGCACACCAAATATGCGGATCCGCCAAGTAAATGGATAACTTTCCAGCTCTTCGTATCGACCCAATTCCAGATTTCTGAATTTATCGAAGTCTTTGGATTGGCTGCATTCTAACGAAACTTTCACGGTGTGAAGAAAAGCTTCATCGAGCACAGATAAGTCTAAGAACTACTGTGTCGTCTTTGACACACGGAGTTAAGGAATGGCAGTTGCGAACTCTCAAAGGCAGTAGGTCTTCCCGCAAGTATTAACCTCAAGCAGAGGAAAGCAATAAATGAAAAATCGAACTGTGCTACGAGCCTTAACGGCATTTGTTTTTGCGGTGAGTTGTGTTATCGCAGCTCACGGCCAGGCAACAACAGGCAACATCCGCGCGGTAGTTACCGATCAAAACGGAGCGGTCGTCGCCGGAGCAAAGGTAACTCTTACCAGGCAGACCACCGGCGGAACTCAAACGGCTGAGACTAATACGTCAGGCCAGTTTGAGTTTAATAACCTACAGCCGGGAGACGATTACAGTGTTTCGGTTGAAGCGGCGAATTTCAAAAATTTATCGCTCACCAATATCAAGGTAAGCGTGAATCAAACCACGGATTTACCTGTCCAGCTTGTTCCCGGCCTGGTTACTGAAAGCGTCACGGTCACAGCCGGTGGCGTCGAATTGGTCGACACGACTTCAGCGAACCTGTCCAAAGCTTTCAGCAGCAGACAGGTAGTAGAACTCGCTCAAACTACAGCTGGCCCAGCGGGAAGTCCTGCCGGCGTGAACAATCTTGCGCTGCTTGCCCCGAATGTAACCAGTTCCGGCGGCGTTGGCGTAGGTACGGGAGGGTCCGTTGGAGGCCAGCGCCCGCGCAATAACAACTTCGTGGTGGACGGAGTCGATAACAACGACAAGTCGTTAACTGGTCCACAGTCGTATATCTCTCCGGAAGAAGTGGCAGAGTTTACTTTGCTGCAAAACCAATTTTCCGCGGAGTTCGCGCGATCAAACGGCGGCAATTTTCTCACCGTAACCAAGAGCGGCACCAATAACTACCACGGCACGTTTTATGGTTTTTTCCGTAACCGCTATTTGAATGCGCTCGACACAATCCAAAAGAACGCTGGTGTTACTCGAAACAAAGACGACGGTGATCTTTTTATGCCGCGTTCGGATTACTTTAGAGGTGGTTTCAACATGGGTGGACCAGTGCTGATTCCACATTTCGGTGAAGGTGGACCAGTAGTAACAAGCGGGAAGGACAAGCTTTTCTTCTTTACGTCCTACGAACGAGTACAGACAGGTAATGCGGCGAGTGCCGGAGGCCTGGTCACACCGACAGCTGCTGGTTTCGCAACCTTAGCGACAATTCAAGGATTGTCTGCAACTAACCTGGGAGTCTTTAATCAATTCGTTCCTGTAGCACCATTCAACGACCAGGGAACGATCTCAGTACTCGGTCGCAACGTCCAGGTTGGTAACGTTTCTTTTGCTGCGCCGAATTTTTTCAAACAGAATCACGCGGTAATAAATCTCGATTACTTGCCCAGTTCTGCGACGCAGCATCACATCCGTTTCACTTTTACGAACGGAGCGGACATCGACAACCTTGCTAACCTGCCGGTGTTCTTCGTCCCCTTGCCGAGCAAGCAGCGATTGTTTTCCTACACGATGATTCACAACTTCTCCGAGAACTTGATAAATGAGACGCGTCTGGCCTTTCGCCGCTCGTCTCAAAGTTTTCCGGTTCCAGGATTTACTTATCCGGGTCTAACCGTATTTCCAAACGTTACGCTTGACGACCTTGGTCTAAACATTGGACCAGATCCAAATGCGCCACAATTTGGAATCGAGAACAACTACCAGATTGTTAACAACCTGACCTGGTTGAGAAGTAATCACACGTTCAAGTTTGGCGGTGACTTCCGCTGGATCATTTCACCGCAGAGTTTTTCGCAACGCGTTCGTGGAGACTATGAGTATCTGTCGACCGAACAGTTCTTGCGAGACCTGTCGCCGGACGCCTTTGGCGAACGGAATGCGGGTAACAGCATCTACTACGGAAACCAAAAGGTGCTGTACGCCTTTGCTCAAGACGATTGGCGCATTCGGCCAAACCTTACTTTAAATCTCGGAGTCAGCTACTCCTACCAGCAAGTGCCGTTAGGCGCGCGAACGAGTCAGCCGCTGAACGCTATTTCAAGCGTTCCAGGTTTACTCGAGTTTCGCGAGCCAAAAGCACAGACGAAAAACTTTGCACCAAAGGTTGGCTTTGCATGGTCACCTGATTACAAGGAAGGATTGCTTGGTCGTGTCTTTGGCTCGGGCGGAAAGAGTTCGCTGCGTGCAGGATTCTCGATGGGCTACGATTACATTTTCGATAATCTCTACATTCTGTCGAACCCGCCTCAACTCCAGCAGACCAATGCGATCGATACTTCGCTGGCTTCCACTCCAAACTTCCTGGCAAATGGAGCTCTTCCAGATAGCCCCGTCGCAATAACAGATCCCGTTGTTGCCCGGCAGAACACGGCCGCCTTCATTCCTGATCAGGAAGTTCCCTACTCACTGACGTGGACGGGCAGCTATCAACGGCAGTTTGGCACTGACTGGTCATTTGAAGCGCGTTATGTCGGCACGCGTGGGATTCATCTGCTATCGCAGAATCGAATCAATCGCCAGGCGAAAGTGGCGCCGGAAGATGGACGTGCTGGTCTACCGACATTTTTCACCGCGCCATCTCAGGCAACGCTCAACGCTTTGACCCTGGATTTAGACCAGATCAATGCGCGTTCGAATTACGTGCCGGCTTACGAGGCAGCTGGTTTTAACGGTGCCAGCGTTGTCGCGTTTCTTTCGAACGGTAATTCCACATATCACGGTGGATCCTTTCAGGTGAGCAAACGTTTTTCCAGCGGTTTTCAAATGACGAGTGCTTACACATTCAGTCATCTAATTGATGACACAACCGCCGAAGTGTTTTCGACAGTGCTGTCACCCAGACGCGTGGAGGATTTTCAGAACATACGCAGAGAACGGGCTGATTCGGCACTGGACCACCGCCACCGGTTTGTTACGTCCTGGATTTACGAGGTGCCGTGGTTTGCGAAGAGTTCGGGTTGGACCAAAACGCTCCTGGGCGGCTTTAACCTCGCCGGAACTTATACGATTGAATCGGGCGAGCGAGTAACCGTACGCAGCGGGAACGATGCAAATCTAAACGGGGACAACGCCGGCGATCGTGCGATTCTCAATCCAGGTGGAACGGAAGGGATCGGCAGTTCGGTTACTCCCTTGTGCCGAATCGCCGCGTGTACCTTTGACGACGATGGCAATGTAATTGGAACTGTAGTTGGATACCTGGCAAACAATCCAAATGCCCGCTACATTCAAACTGGTGACGGAGCCCAGTCGAACATCGGGCGCAATACATTCCTTTTACCTGCCATTAACAATGTCGATTTTTCGATCTTCAAGAACTTCCGGTTTGGAGAATCGAAATACATCCAGATACGCGCTGATTTCTTCAACGTGTTAAATCATCCGCAGTATGTACCGGGATCAGTTAATAGTGTCGATCCGGTTAATACCACGGGTCTGACAACGCTAAATCAAGTGACACCGCTCACGCTCGATTTTCTGAATCCATCAGCGGTACTAAGCAGTAATCCGCGGGTGATCCAACTTTCGGCGCGATTTAATTTCTAATCGAGCCCTTACGAAACTTTGAGGTGGCGAAGAAGACTTCGCCACCTTTCTTTTTCTAACAGACGTTGCCGTTGGAAGGAGTGAATGAAATGTTCTACGCAATACGATTTCAGTTGCTCATCATTACTTTAACGGTGGCTGCTTCTGTTAATTACGTTCAAGGCCAGGGGCGTTCTCCCAATAGTGAACGCGCGCGTGCGATTGAGCGGGCTGAAATGGATAG
>QHXL01000029.1 GCA_003222935.1 Acidobacteriota bacterium | reverse complement strand
GAATTGGGCGTCCCGGACCTTTCTGAAGCGCGACTTGTTCATTGGAATTGACGCCGACTACCAAAATATCGCCTAACGCTCGGGCGCCTGCGAGGTAGCGGATGTGTCCAACGTGAAGTACGTCGAAGCAGCCATTTGCAAATATGATCCTGGCGCCAGTCTCACGCGCAGCAGCCACTACTTCGACTAGCTCCTCGCGGGTTTGTAGTGCTTTATTTAATCCACTCATCTAACAACTCTCGTGTTTGGTAGGGCGCAGGCATTCTTAATGTCCGATGATTTTGAGCTTCTTGCAAAACTCTCATTCTCCCCGTGCTTCAGCTCGGGGTGCGGCGGAGCTCAGGCAGTGAAGTAACCGTTTCAACGGTTTGCCGCCGTGAGCCGATTTCAGGTACGGGCTCCACTTCGTTGCCTCGTTTACTTAGCATTTCGAACCTTTCATCTTCTCGCGCTCCACGTCAGTCGCCAAGAATATCAAACCGTTGAAACGGTTCCCTGGATTTAAGTGGCACCTCTACCCCGAGCTAAAGCACGGGGAGAATGAGAGTTTTGGAAGAGGGGGGCTTTAGCTTGTCGCGTCTTGCATCGAGGCGTCCTGAGTTCGGTCATGACAAGCTAAAGCATATCGGACATTAGAACCCCACCGGTACCAGACCTTGGGTTTATTGATCCGATGTGATGGAGGTTTCCAACTCGGCGGATGTTATTGAGGCGGTGCCTCGCTTCATTACCACCAGGCCACCTGCGTAGTTTGCCAAGCGGGCTGCGTCAGAAAAGGTAGCGCCGCAACCTAAAGACAACGCGAAGGTAGCTATTACCGTGTCGCCTGCGCCTGTGACATCAACCGGTTGATGAGCTCCCACTGCGTCGATTTGAAGAGGAGGTACGCCTTCCTCGATCAGCATCATTCCATTCGCACCTCTGGTAACCAGCAACGCAGTAAACTTTAGCCGGGCCCTCAATTCAGCCGCGTTCGACTCGAGTTGTTCCTGATTCACCAATGGCATGCCTATCAAATGCTCGACCTCGTCCTCGTTAGGCGTAGCTGAAGTCAACCCTTCATAACTTTCCAAGCGGGAACGCGAGTCGACAAGCACCGGAACACCCCTCGAGAGTGCAGACTGCCGGAGGAAGTCGATCGCTTTTCTACTAACAACACCATAGTTGTAGTCCGACACTACTACGGCGTTGGCGTCATCAACTCTTCGTTTAAGTTCTTCCAGTAACTGTTCGTGCAGCAGATCATCTGTTAGGGGAAGGTCTTCGTAGTCGACGCGAATGACCTGTTGCTTGTTGGAATGTGCCAACCCGGCAAGTATTCGAACCTTTGTCGTCGTCAACACCTTTTCAGCAGTGACGACGCCGGATGTGTCCACGCCGGCGCTATCTAATTTCTCTCGTAGTTCACGACCAGCTTCATCATTTCCCACTACCGAGATGAGCGAGACGTTGGCTCCCAGCGAGGCAAGATTCACAGCGCAATTTGCAGCGCCGCCCGGAACGGTTTCTGTTTGTTCATGACGGAGAATAAAGACTGGCGCTTCGCGCGAAACGCGGCTGATAGCTCCATAGAGAAAACGATCGGCGATCGAGTCGCCGATGATCACCAGCTTCTGACTGGAGAAACTTCTGACAATCTCTAGTAAACTTTTATGGTGTTCCGGAGTTGACGTCACACGAGTCCCTTCTCGCTAGCACCGCTCATCTGGCGCTGTAGAATCGACTGCACAGCCTCCAGCAAATTTTCACAAACAAGATCCGGCCGCAGTTTCCAGCCTGCACTCTGGTACTCCCATTCGCCACGACCATAACCGCTCAACACAAACGCGGAATGAAGACCAGCATTTCTAGCCATCTCTACATCACTATATCGATCACCCACCATCCAGCTGTTAGCTAAATCTACTTCAAAATCCGCGGTGGCCAGCTTGATCAATCCTGGTTTTGGCTTGCGGCAATCACAATCGTGCCGATATGGAGGCTCACCGACTGTTGGATGATGTGCGCAGTAGTAAATCGCATCGAGGCGCGCCTGCTGTTGGACGAGTTCCTGGTTGAGGCGCTCGTGAACACGGGTAATCACGTCTTCTGAAAAATAGCCACGCGCCACGCCTGCCTGATTCGTGATGACAATCGCGAGCCAGTTGTTATCGTTAAGGAGCTTGATAGCGTCGGCCGAATACGGAAACACGCGATATCGAGACGGATGATTTACATATCCGACTTCCTCGGATATGGTGCCGTCGCGATCGATAAAAACTGCGGGTCGCTTCATTCTTGAACCTACGCGACTGAGTCGCAAAGACTCCTTACCGTTTTCTCAAAGCTGGTTCGCTTAAGCATCGAGCGCGACTGTTCGACAACTTCGTCGACAGTGATCGCCGTCATGCAGCGATGATCGATCGGACAATCTCGCAACATACACGGCGCACAATCCGGAGGATGCCGCAGTATCTCGGCGGTGCCTGAAAAAGGTCTGGTCGTTAAGGGATTGGTTGGTCCGAACATTACCAGCGTTGGGCGACCAAGTGCAGCAGCGATGTGCGCTGGTCCAGTGTCGTTTGTAACAACGAGATCGACCAACCCGAGGATCGCGGTAATTTGATCGATCGTTGTCTTGCCCGTCAGGTCGATCGGTTTTTGTCGCATCTGCCGGACGACTTCATGTGATACGTCTTCTTCACCCTTTGAACCGATGATCAGTACCTGACGACCATCTTCAATCAATTGATCTGACAGTTGCACGAATGATTCGACCGGCCAACGCTTGGCTCGACTATTAATAGAACCGGGACAGATCGCTACGACTTGTTTGCCTTCGACGATTCCATAAGAACCCAGAAAGCTTGCGGCTTCCGTTATTCGTGAAGGCGAAATATTGAGTGACGCATCAGGCTCGCTCTCACAGATTGTGCTCGTTCCGTAAAGCAGTTGCTCGAGCGCTGTGACGAGATAGAGATAATAAAAGACTTCGTGTTTACTCGATCTCCATTCAGGTCGTTCGATCGGGTGCGTCAACAAAGACTGTCGCGACTCAGTCGCGTATCCAATTCGAATTGGGACGCCGGCAAAGAAGGGAATCAGCGCTGCTTCAAAAGCATTTTGAAAAAGAACTGCGAGCTCGAACTGTCGTTGTCGCCATTCTTTTATCTGTGGGAAAACCGCAAAAGCATTGCGCCGGTCGTAAACGAGAAGTTCGTCGATAAAATCTGCGTCGGCAAAGAGACCCTTTGCACTTGGCCGCAAAACCAAAGTGATCTTTGCGTCCGGCAACACCCGCCTTAATGCTCGCAACGCAGGCACAGTCATGACCGAGTCGCCCACCCAGTTTGTGCCACGCACAACTACTCGCTTAATTTCTTTTGTGCCGAGAGTCGTCATCAATTAGAGCAGGAGTCGTAAGCCTTCCTCGATGTCCGTCTGCGGTCGCCACTCAAGTTCCTCGCGGATTTTCTTGATGTCCGAGACATATTTCAGCGGCTCCGGCAGCGGTATCTTCGCATCTTCCTCGATTACAGGTTGTAAGTCGATCAGGCGAGCAACGATTCGAATCATGTCAAGCAAGCTCGTCGCATTTGAGGGCCCGCCACCCAAATTGTAGAGACCGGTAACACGAGGTGAATCAATAAACGCCTGACACGCTCGCGAAAAGTCGTCGACGTACAAGATGTCTCGTACAGGATCGCCACTGGCCGGCAAGCGAATGGGCAGCCCGTGTTTCACTGACTCTACGTAGTGGGTTACAAAGCCATTCTCGTTTCCCGAGGTGGGACGTGCGTAAACCGACGACAGACGAAAAATGCAGGTACGAATTGTTCGCTGGAGGCCGTAGTATTCGACGTAACGCTCGCCTAATAATTTCGACCACTCAAAGGCAGACTGGCCTACAAAACTCGTACTGCAGGTTTCAGGTACGGCACCCATGTAGTCCGCGGCAGTACTGCCGTAGACATCTTTTGTCGAGGCGTAGATGAAAACGGAATTGGGTCGCATGTGGCGAAGCACGTTGCGAGTGCCTTCGGCGTTTGTCCGAAAAGAGAGATCGGCACCGTCGGGATGTTTGTCGAGGTATGCCGCCAGGTGAATGACGACATCGTAGTCTGCGACGCTTTCAACGTCCCGGTTACTTAGAATGTCGAGATTGGAGCGACGAGAAAAATCGTCAGCGGAGAAGAACCGGCGCACATGCGTTCCCAGATATCCGCTTCCGCCAGTTACAAGAATTTTCATGCAGTTCAGTACTTCCTCAAACGTCGTCGACTCAAGCGGATTTGAGTTTTCCTCTAGCTTGTGCGGTCAATTGGGCCAGTGCTTCAGACTTGCCGATCGCATTGATTAGTGTATCGCCGCTGGGGTTGAAAATAATCTCACCATCGCTTCTCCGAATACTGACGATTACGATGTTGAGGTGCGATCGAATGTCTGTTTCACTCAGTTTTCGCCCGACAAAAGTAGATGAAGGATCGACTTCCAGCTGTTCAAAACCGAGGTCAAGTTCATTTGCCGTAATCGAGTCGAGAAAATCACCAACCGCAGGCTTCGTTAAAGCCATCGCCATACGATGTCCGCCAATCAGGGTTGGAGCAACGACTCGACTTGCTCCAGCTCGAATTAACTTCGACTCAGCTTGTTCTTCCGCAGCGCGCGCTACGATGTGAATGTTTGGGTTCAGACCGCGGGCAGTCAAAACAACGTAAACATTATCAGCGTCATCAGCCAGGCAAGCTGCGAGTCCACGAGCGTGCTCGACACCGGCGTCGCTGAGACTCTCTTCAAGGGTAGCATCGCGCACTAAAACTGCTACGCCGGCATCCATCAGTTGGGCGACTTTTTCAGTGTTGTTTTCGATCACGATAAACGTGTCGTGACTTCCCTGGAGATTGCGGATCAGATGGGAACCGACCCGGCCGGCGCCGCAGATGATAAAATGATTGCGCAGTCTGCTCATTTCGCGAGTACGTCGACGTCGACCAAGAGTCGCAAGAAGTTCCGATTGGACGATCGATTGCACGGTGCTGGTTAGCGCATAAAGAACAATTCCAACGCCTACCATCATGAATACTGTAGCAAAAGCACGACCCAAACTAGTTTTCGGAGACAGATCACCGAAGCCAACAGTCGTCACTGTTTGAGCCGTTACGTACAGGCTGTCTAATATAGACCAGCCCTCTAGCAGGTGAAACGCAACGGTTCCTACCAAGATCGAGGAAAGCACTGCGATTACGCCCAAACGCATCCGTGCGCGATTCTTCGCGATTCGACCGGAGTCCGGGGATGTTAGACTCATAAGCGACGAGTGGCATCAAAGTGAGGGAAGCCACGTTAGCGAATGAGGAAATACCTGTCAAACGCCATTTCAAG
>QHXL01000028.1:1826-6024 GCA_003222935.1 Acidobacteriota bacterium | reverse complement strand
CGGCCGCTGAGAGTGCGGCTTCGCGCACGACATCATCTGGGAGAAATTCGCCGCGTGAGGGTTGCGACATCGATCCTTTCCAAACTCGCTGAAGCACAAACCAAAACCTACCTCAATCAGATTGATACCGGAATGAGAGAACTGGGAGTGCTTCTGGATCAATCACACGAAAGTCTGCGCGACCTCTATGGAGTGAGTACGGATGAAGTTGAAGAATTGGTGAGTATTGTCCGAGATTCTCCGGGAGTATATGGCGCACGTCTTATGGGCGGTGGGTTTGGCGGAAACGTACTCGCATTAATTCACGAAGAACATGTCGACTCTGTCGTTGACCAGGTGCAAGCGAAATATTACGAACCCCAAAATCGTCACGGTGTCATTGAGGGTTCAGTAATGATCTCAACTCCTGGTGATGGCCTCGCTCCAATCGACGTCGAAGATGTATTTCGTAAAGCCATCGAAAACCTGAATTCAGCTGAAGTCGTTAATGAAACCCAACGTATTACTGTAAATAGGATACTCGACCAGGTTGAACCACGCGATTCAGTAAAACAGTTGTGGCCCATCATTGTTGCCGCGGGCAAAGGCACTCGCTCCACCGCGTCCGGACTTACAACTCCGAAGCCGCTGGCTTCCATCCTGGGGAAGGCCGCATTGGTACGCGTGATCGAAAACATTCAAGAGGCTTTTGACAAAGCACATACTCCGCTTGTCATTGTGTCGCCTGAAACAGAAGTCGCGATTCGGGAAGGTCTTGCAGAAGAAGAAGTTTCGTTTGCAGTTCAACCCGCGGCCCTCGGTACCGGGAATGCGGTGCTTTCGGCTCGCGAACAATTACGCGGTTTTGAAGGCTACGTTCTCGTAATCTGGGGAACCCAACCGGTGGTTCAGTCATTGACTATGCGCCGCACTGTAAACCTGGCGTCGCTCTATCCGACTCACGACATGATATTGCCAACGGTCCTTAAGCAACGACCTTACGCACCATTAACGCGAGATGCAGATGGCAGAGTTATGGCTGCAAGAGAGACACATTTGGAGCAAGCGGAGCAGCTGACTTATGGAGAAAGCAACGTTGGCATGTTCCTGCTGAAGTGTGACTCGATGTTAAAAGCGCTTGACGATCTTCACTATCAGTATTGGAACGAAGACTCACAACGCTACGATCGATCCTCAGGTGAACTGGGCTTTCCAAACGAACTGATCAGCTACTTTGCAAAACGACAGGGAGTGTTTGCGGCACCGTTCGCAGATGCTCGAGAGGAACAAGGAATCAAGACGTTGGCGGACGTGGCACTTTGCGAACAGTTCATAACCGAGCTGAGCCAGATCAATGCGAGGTGCGATGGCGACTAAAGAGAACGCAACCGCGAGTAAACGACCGATCAAGCACCTGCGCTGGTGGATTGGTGGTCTACTCTTCGCCTCGACGGTTATTAATTACCTCGATCGCCAGACATTTTCGGTACTTGGACCTTATCTAAAGATTGAGTACCAATGGAAGAACGAAGATTACGCCGTGGTGGTAATCGCGTTCCGCATTGCTTATTCCTTCGGACAAACCATTTCCGGCCGTTTCATTGATCGTGTTGGCACTCGCAAGGGGCTAACGATCACGGTCATCTGGTATTCAATCGCCGCGATGTTGACTTCCCTCGCTGGCGGACTGCGAAGTTTTGCGTTCTTTCGTTTCCTGCTCGGGGCGGGCGAGTCGGCCAACTGGCCCGCCGCCACTAAGGCGGTATCGGAGTGGTTTCCCAAACGTGAACGAGGTTGGGCAGTTGCACTATTTGATAGTGGCTCCTCAATCGGCGGCGCGATAGCCCCCCTCCTGGTGATTGGTCTCTACAAGTACTTCGGCGGTTGGAGACCGGCATTCATCGTAACGGGCACACTTGGATTTCTGTGGTTGATCGTTTGGCGTTGGTTGTACTACCCACCTGAAACACATCCTCGCATTAGTGCTGAAGAACGAAAAATGATCCTGGACGATCGACTTGTTGAGGATGTCGCCGAAGCGAGTAGTGGACCACGGCCAACCTGGAAAGACTTGATAAAGTTGCCACAGACCTGGGGCATCATCGCTGCACGTACGATGACTGACCCGATCTGGTTCTTTATTACCGATTGGTTTGCAATCTATCTTGTGACGAAGGGAATTAATCCTGAGCAAGGACTGCTCGCGTTTTGGATTCCGTTTCTCGCGGCTGACCTGGGGAATTTCTTTGGCGGTGGTTTATCGAGTTGGCTCATTAAGAGGGGCTGGCCGGTATTGCGCGCTCGCAAAGCAGTAGTGATTTTCGGCGGAATAGGAATGGCCCTATTGATTCCTACAATCTTTACTTCAAATCTCTTTGCCCTCGCAGGACTCTTCGCAATCTCAACGTTCGCGTACGCCTCATTCTCTACAATGGCCCTGGTGCTGCCATCCGATCTCTATCGGAGCGAATCCGTGGCAACGGTAAGTGGAATGAGCGGTACGGGAGCTGGTTTAGGAACGATAATTTCGACTTATTTGATCGGCTATGTCTCTGACCGCTATTCGTTTGAGCCAATTCTGATCGCAGCGAGCCTGGTGCCGCTGGTCGGGATGGTACTGGTATTAGTCCTGATTCGTGATCCGGGGAAGTCGAGGGTAGCTCGCGTATGAAGTTACTCAAGATCGGTATCACTGGAGTACGTGGCGTTGTCGGGGAGTCGTTCACTCCAGAATTGACCGTAGGGTTTGCCCAGGCATTCGCTACCTATATGAACGGTGGTCGAATTCTGGTGTGTCGCGACACCCGCCCGTCTGGTCCAATGGTGCATGCCGCTGTGAATGCCGGACTCCTGGCTGCTGGCTGCGAGGTGATCGATCTTGGTGTTTGTCCCACACCGACAATGCAACTTTCAATCAGCCACCTCAACGCAAACGGAGGCATCGCGATCACGGCTGGGCACAACCCGGAACAGTGGAATGCTCTAAAATTTGTTCGCAGTGATGGTCTCTATCTGAACGCTACGCAAGGAGAAGAGCTCCTCGATATTTATCACCAGGGAGAGTTTGCTAAGACTTCCTGGGACAAGATTAAGACGCACATCGAAACACTCGATGCCACTCCACATCACATCGCAAAGCTCACGACCGCCTTCGACGTCGCTTCGATTCGCGCAAGACAACTTACAGTTGCTGTGGATTGCTGTAACGGAGCTTGTGCCAGGCTATCTCCACTCTGGCTCCAGGAATTAGGCTGTAAAGTACTGACGATAAACGATAATTCCGGAGCACCCTTCCCTCACTCGCCGGAACCGAAGCCAGCAAACATGGCCCAATTGTTAGCTGTTGTTAAGGCCGGAAACGCGGATATTGGATTTGCTCATGACGCCGACGGAGAACGGCTAGGGATCGTCACTGAGAAAGGTGAAGCACTGTCAGAGGAATTAACCCTGGCACTCGCAACTCACATCAGATTGCAGCGCCGGGTTGGACCAGTCGTAACAAACGTTTGCACCAGCATGGCAATCGATCAAATTGCAAAGGGCTTTGGCGCACCAGTTATTCGCACTGCGGTGGGTCAGGCCTATATCTCCGAAACGATGATCGAGCAGGGCGCAGTACTTGGTGGTGAAGGTAGCGGAGGGATCGCAGTTCCTGAAGTACAGACCACTCATGACAGCGCAGCCGCAATCGGACTAATCCTCGAACATCTCGCGCGTACAAACGAGACAATGTCCGAGCTAGTTGATCGACTGCCAAGACTCTCGATGATCAAACACAACATTTCGCTCGAGCCCAATCGTCTTTACTCCATACTCAATCGCTTTCGACTGAAGGTTGAAAGCGAGCGACTGAGCTACGACCTTACTGATGGAATCAAGGTCTCGTTTCCCGATGGTTGGATTCACGCCCGCGCGTCAAACACCGAGTCGATGATACGGGTCATTGCGGAGTCAGTTGATGAGTCTCGCGCTCGACAACTCCTGGAGTGGGCGCGGGATCGGATCGGTCGAGAGTAGTTTCGGATTTCGAACTTTGGACTTTTTCATGCAAGCCATTCCAACTCTAAAGATCAGTATTTCCGGTGTTCGCGGAGTTATTGGTGATTCCCTCACCCCAACTTTGCTGACACGTTTCGCCCAGGCTTTTGGCACCTACGTGGGTTCAGGCGGGATCGTGATCGGACGCGATCCTCGCACCTCGGGCGAGATGGTGAAGCAA
>QHXL01000028.1:0-1802 GCA_003222935.1 Acidobacteriota bacterium | reverse complement strand
GCTCTCGAGTGGCTGTCGCGTGGTTGACGTAGGTATGTGCCCGGTGCCGACGGTCCAGTTAATGGTGCGTAAGTGCGGCGCTCAGGGAGGTCTTGCGATCACGGCCAGTCATAACCCTCCCGAATGGAACGCATTAAAGTTCATAGGACCAGACGGTCTATTTCTGGGTGCCGGCTCAGCGCGTGAAATGCTCGATATTTACCACCAGGGTGAATACACAAAAGTTGCCGGAGCCGAGATGAGGGCGGTCGAGACAATCTCCGGCGCAACTGATCTTCATATCAACGAGATCATTAACGTACTCGGAAAGTTACCTGCTCAATCCCGACCTTTGCGCGTCGTACTCGATGCCTGTAATGGTGCAGGTTCTATAGTTGGACCAAAATTGCTCGAGTTGCTGGGAGCTGAGGTCTTTACTATCAACGACCAACCAAACGGCCAGTTCCCGCGACCAGCAGAACCGACTCCCGAAAACCTCGGCGACCTTTGCGCTGCTGTCGTTGCCCATCAGGCTGACATCGGTTTTGCCCAGGATATGGACGCAGATCGGCTCGCCATTGTCTCGGACAGGGGTCTACCAATTGGTGAAGACTACACGCTCGTGCTCGCGACTCTTTTTGTCCTCGGCCAGGAGCCAGGTTCCGTCGTGGCCAATCTTTCAACTACCCACGCCTTGGAGTTTGTAGCTAAACAATTCAATTCCCCGCTCTTTCGCACACGCATCGGCGAGGCCAACGTCACTGAACGAATGCAAAGTGAACACGCGGTGATTGGCGGCGAAGGGAACGGCGGAGTTATCTATCCCAGGATTAATTTCGCTCGCGACAGCCTGGTTGGGATGGCCTTGATCCTTCATCTACTTGCGAAACAGCAACGATCAATCTCGCAAATTCTCGCAGAACTTCCGCGGCTATTTATGATCAAGGAAAAAGTAGTTTGCCCTTCGCACAAGATTAAGGATGTACTCCTTTTGATCCGACAGGTGTATGCCGACGCACCAGTTGATTTGACGGATGGCGTAAAGGTCACACTACCTCATGGTTGGCTCCATGTTCGAGGCTCAAATACCGAACCTATAATCAGACTTTCTGCAGAGGCCGATACCGAAGCTCATGCCAGACAGATCACCGATTCGGTCTACGGTCTCGTTCAAGAACGTGTTAACTCCGGAACAGGTAAACATGCATAGGCGAAATTTCATCAAGACTGCCGCTACAGTTGCCGTAGCTAGCGGAATTGGATCTAGCCAGGAGTTGCCACCACATAACTGGGATCGCTACGACTTTGGTCTTGGACCAACAGTCGCCGACCGACTCGATCAAGGTCCCTTTGGTATCGAACAGGATCAGGGCTGGTACACAATCCTGGTGACTTCGCAATCAGACAAACCAATCCGCAATTACGGAACTGGTCTCGTGGGTTACACGTGGGAAGAAGGTGGACCATCGCTTGCTGCACGCGAAGGAAGGGAAACGCTCGAACAGCACGTTGACCGACTTTCCAGTTTGCCATTCGTCGACGTGCTCTACATCCGCTGTGATTGGCGAGATGTCCAATCGCGTCAGGGTCGATTGAACCTCCATCCAGTTTTCAAACTGACGTTCGACGCGGCAAAACGTCACAACCAACGAGTAGGACTGCGAGTACAGCTTTCCAACACTGAAGGTCAACCGGATCGGCTCGCGCTACCGGATTTCCTGCAAAAGCAGGTCCCCCTCGTAAAAATTGGCAAGACGTACGGCAGTAAAGCTGACTTTGTAGAACCGCGTTACGATCATCCGGCTTTTCAAGCGGCTTTTCGA
>QHXL01000027.1:4301-4734 GCA_003222935.1 Acidobacteriota bacterium | reverse complement strand
TCGATAAGCGCCGATTCCCGCCCACACCTGGCGTTTCGCACTCCTCGCCGTTGATGTAGCAACCTCGATCTGTTTTTGAAACACCG
This sequence comes from Acidobacteriota bacterium, assembly GCA_003222935.1. GTDB lineage: Bacteria > Acidobacteriota > Blastocatellia > Pyrinomonadales > Pyrinomonadaceae > PSRF01. The sequence goes on along the minus strand of QHXL01000027.1, from coordinate 4,648 downwards.
CGGTGTCTGTCGAATAGGCCATGGGGCACGCAACATCCAATATTCCCATTTCGAGCCACCGTCTCCAGTTCTGAAACCTTCTTGTGTATGCGTTCTCATCGTTGGCGAATACTGAGGCAGAGACGATAACCTCAGGACGCCGTTTCTTAACCGCGCGATAAATTCGTTCGACTAACGTCGTCACCTGCTCTCTCTGAAAGTCGGCAAACTTTTCCGGAAAGGCAGTTGGAGCGGCCAACGGGTTCTCCTTCAGGGATGATTTGAGAGCGCGTTGCTGATCTTTAGTTAGTTGCGGCTGCAGCCAACCTTCAAACTTCCTCAGGGAGGTACGACTGTAGTCGAAGTCA
>QHXL01000027.1:0-4241 GCA_003222935.1 Acidobacteriota bacterium | reverse complement strand
TAGTTCTTCAACACGTCCATCCAGATCTTGTAGATATGATCTTTGACTTTCGGATTCGCTGGTCCTGTGTAAACGCCTTCTAACTCGCCACGATTTGCTTTCGACCACTCAACAATCTTTTGCCTGTACGTGGCGTCGTTAGGTGAAACACTGTAGAGCTCCGCCGCGACAGGCTTTGGAACAGCGAGCCATTCAGGGTGTTTGTTGTAGACATGAGTGGGATCGGTCGGTAGTGCATCAAGGTTGGCCAACAAACTCGTGTTGAGCCATGCGTGGACTTTTAGACCACGCTTGTGGGCCTCAGTTATCGTGAAGGCTAGTGGATCAAAATCCCTGGGCTGGTCCTTTAACTCCGCGGCGCGTGGTTCTACATGAGAGGCGTAATAAGCATCGCCTCGACCACGGATTTGGACAATCAATGTGTTGAATCCATTGTCGGCGGCTGCATTAACCATCGTGCGTATTTTTTCCGGCGACGTCAGCGTAGTACGCACGACCCAGAGTGCCCGAACTTCCAACGCTCCCGACTGGGCATGTGGAGCTTGTACGAAAAACAAACTTACCAGCAGAGCAATGCCGAGTTTCAGTGAATCAAGTTTCATGAGCGTTTGATCAATTTCTTAACCGCAAAGCGGTTGCGACCCAGAGCCCAGGGTTGCTGAGCTTTGGCGGCAACCCTGGGAAAGTGCGGATAAGCAATCCAACCCCAAGGGGGTTGCGCCAAACCTGACGCTACACAAATAGACCGCAGTATAAGAGGCCGACGCAACCTCTTTGAGGTTGAAAACCTGTGTCCATCCATTCCCAGGGTAGCCGCCAAAGCGCGGCAACCCTGGGCTCTGGGGCGCAACCGCTTCGCGGTTAGAAAACCTTAATACTGATAACGAAGCGACACTGAAATTGAACGTGGCGCGTACTGCGTCGCAGTCCCTGTAATCGCTCCAAAGTTGGCACTACCGACAACGTCGACAGCCGGGAAACCAAACTGAACGTGGTTGAAGGCATTGAATAGATCCGCCCGCAAAATCAGTTTCTGACCTTCCCACGGCATTGTGAACGTCTTCAGTATTCCGATGTCGACGTTCTGCACACCATCGCCAAAGAAGGTGTTTCGACCAAGAGTCGGGGTATTGAAATCAGCAATCGTCAGCGCACGGAATGCCGAACGCGGTAAATCTGTAACCGACGTGGATGGATTACTAATACTTCGACCCAACACTGCCGTGTTTAGAAGGACTGGCCTGGTTTCACTAAACCCGTCGAGGTTCAGGTCGACGCCAGTTGTGATGACCGTGAATGGAGTTCCTTTCGACATCTTCAGCACCGCGGATACCTGCCAGCCGCCCAGGGTCTGGCCAAGTAGTCCTTTCTCGCCGACGAAGAACGGGAAGCGATATGTCCCATACATCGTAAATCGATGCGGCGTGTGGAAACGTGAAAGGCCACGCGCAGTGCGTGTGTTGTTGCCTGTCTGGTTCGTATCGCCTGCACCAACAAACGTCGCTTCAGACGTCGTGTCGATAGATTTGCTCCAGGTGTATGCGGCAAAGAAATTAAGATTACGGCTCAGACGCTTGGTCCACTCGACTTGTAACCCGTTGTAGTAACTCCATGCGTCGTTGCTCACTGCTGTGTTAGTGGTGAAAGCGCCGTTCGGACGTCGTTCATTTGTGCGTGGAACGCGGAAGCTATATTCAAGATTACCCAGCGGCACGTTTACCGGACACTGAGCGGTTACCGCAACACCTGCCAAACCGGTTCCGGCACAAACAATATCGGTAGCCGGACGAAGTGTCTGACCGCGCACATCAACAGCGCGCGGATCGCCCGGTGGTCGACTCGCTGCTGCATACAGAACAGTTGGTGCGTTGTTCGGATGATTTGCGACCGCCACACCGGCAGCACTGTGAATCGGCAGGTTGTCGAGAGAAAACCGCAGCAGTCCTATGCCGTGATTTCCCGAATAGGTCGCGCGAATCTTCGAAGCAAATGGCAATTCACGTTCAAAACTCACATTCCATTGTTGCGTGTAAGGCATTTCCAGGTCTGGATTGATGATGGCCTCGGCGTGACGGGTGGCCTGTGGACCAGGCACAAAGACAAAACCATTTGTCGGATCGGCCAGGTTGTTTGGATTGAAGACCGTTGTGGGAACGCCCGTTTGATTATAGAAGAACGCATTTGGCGGATTGAATCGCACCGTTGCACCCGATTGTGAAAACACAGACTGGAAGATACGTCCGTGATAGATTCCGTAGCCACCGCGGATCGACGACTGGCCGGTGTCTCCAAAAATTCCGTGCAGAAAACCATTCTCGACGTCCGGACTCCAGGCGAACCCGACTCGCGGTTCGATGTTGTCGTCGTCGGCGCCGATTCCGTAGTTGATTCGTCCAGCCGCTTCTTCCGGCGCCGAGATGTATTCGTAGCGCGCGCCCAGATTCAACGTCAGATTGGGCCTCACCTTCCAGTTGTCTTCAACATAGAGATTAGATTCGCTGATTCTATTTTCCAGGAAGAACGGACCATAGCCTTTTTGAAATGTGCCAACGCAACCATTGATGAAAGCGTTGAAGCCCGTTACGTAGTTAATTCCGTTGCAGGTGGTAGCAAAGGTGTAGAAACCACGCGAAAAGTTGTCGGCAAGATCGTCGAGTCGTTGCCGGCGAATATCTGTCCCCGCTTTGATGTAGTGATTACCTGCCAGCGTGGTCAGGTTGTAAACGAACTGATTGTCGGTTTGATACCGTTGAATCGGAAAAGCACCGGCGTTACCGATAATCGATCCCGAGATCGCAATTGGATTTGTAAAGCGAATAATCGGCGTGTCGTTGCCGGCAGTGATATTGACCAGCGTCGTTCTAAGACCTAAGCCATATCGGAACTCTCCTACGGTTTTTGCTGAGAAGAGGTGTGTTTCAGTCAGGCCAAAATTCTGCTGCTTATTATTCTGATCGGCGCGTTCGCCCTTGATGATGTCTTCCGCGTCAAATCGTTGTCGCGTGTACTGCCAGCGTGCGGTGAAAGTATCGACCTCTCTGGGATTCCAATCGAGTCGACCGGAATAATCACGGGCCGGAAAGTCAAAACCCTGTTGACCGGCAAAAGTTCGGGCGCTACGCGAGTCATTGGGAACCAGATCAGACGGGAAACGATCGAGCACTGACTGTATAAAGGCCCGGTTCGCTGGAGTGTTGTTCGCGGGAGTTTGCGCGAACCAGTTGGCGGGATTCTTCTCTGCCGTTAGAAAAATATCGCGCACATAGTTGTTTGCGCCGGTGTTTTCCGTGTGGTCAAGACTGACAAAGCCAAACAACTTGTTCCGCAGGATCGGAAAGCCCGACGTGAAGCCAAACTGATTGCGTCTAGCAACGGGTTTTTTGCCGGGCGAAAAGAAACTCTTGGCATTCAAAGCGCTGTCGTTATGATACCAGTACACATCGCCGTGCAAGTTGTTTGTGCCGTTGATTGTTTGCACGAGCACTACCGCACCGTAACCTCGGCCAAATTCAGCAGTGAAGTTATTAGTGATGACCTGGAATTCTTTGATTGTAGAAAGTGATGCACCTTGCCTGTTTTGATTCTCGGAAGAATCGTCGTTGTTCACACCATTGATCTGAAAAGTAGCTCCGCGTGTGCCGGTCCCGTTGAAGTTGATCGAGGAACCTGACGATGCCGTCGGATTGTTCTGACCAGAAGTGGGGTTTTCCTGAAAACCGGTAAACGTTTCAGCGAGCGTCAGGAAGCTACCCTGGTTAAAGGTTGGTTTGTCGAGAATCTCGCGAGTATTAAGTGAGCCCTTTACTTCGGCATTCGACGTATTGATCGGAGCGGCTTCGGCCGTAACAATCACAGCCTCCGTCACCCCACTGGGGTTTAGTTGAAAATCAATATTTCGAGTCTGGTTAAGCGTGATATCGATATTCTCCTGGGACGTCTTGCTGAAACCTGTGGCAGTAGCTGTCACTGTGTATCGACCAAGCGGTAGAAACGTAGCGATATAGAACCCGTCGCCATTCGCTTTGAGGGTTCGTTCCTGACCAGTCTCCATATTTCGGATCACAACGTCAGCACCGGCAATCACGGAACCTTTTGAATCGTTAACTATCCCCTGGAGTGTGCCGGTAACTGTCTGAGCAGTTGCTGAAAACGAAACTAAGAACACAAAAGCAATGACAGCAAGAGCAAACTTAACGCTCGGGTGCACTTGAGAGTTTTGATTTTGCATTGAACCTCCGTCG
>QHXL01000062.1 GCA_003222935.1 Acidobacteriota bacterium | reverse complement strand
AGTGCTGACGATTGCGAAGAATCCAATTGTAAAGACGAACAAGCTTGGCAGACAGATGGTGTGATTCCTCAACCGCACGGACCACACGAACTGCGTACGATTCACCGTCCAGGAACCTTTGCAACCCGTCAACAATCGCAGCAGCAGCCGAACGATGGCCGCCACCCGTATCGGAAGAAATTATCAATATCTTCGGATTACGAGGCGACGATTCGGGAAAAAGCTCGTCGGTCTGCGGCTGGATGGTGACGTTATGCGGTAAGCCCACCCGAACGCCATCGGGTTGAGGGTCTAACCGATCGATTGCTTTGCGAGCCTTCTTCATTTCCCTTTCCAGTTTCTTAGTCTGGATTAAATGGCCGGGATTAAAAGGAAGCGACGGATAGTAGCTATTCGACTCGTGAGTACAGAAACAACCTGAAGCCGCTTTCTGGCGACGTTCTTTCATTGCGGGCGACAGCCATAGCTTTTGGAAGTTCCAATCAAAATCGCGAAGGTTGGCGATAGGCGCAAGGTTCTCACACGAAGAAACTGTTCCTTCATCGTAGATAACGCCGCCGGCAGTTCCCGCATAGCACGTCATCTGGGCAGTTTGAGTTTCCTGGGTCTTGGCAATCAGACCGTGCATGTAAATGTCGATCGCGGCTTTGAAGAAACCGGCTTTACCGCCGTAGTTATTCTTGATGACAGCGTGACGCGAATCGTCGTCGATCATTTGCGCAAGCTTAGCGTATCGCGTGTGATCGATTTCGAGTTCTTTGGGATCCGCCGAGGGCGGTCGGATGTAATTGAAATTGACCTTGTCGGGCTTCAGGTCGTACTTAAGAAAATCGTACCACTCGAAAATCGTGTCCTGGTTGGAATTCATGAAACAGGTGCACGTTTGAATATCGAGTTGCGGATACTCTTTCTTAATCGTCTGAAGTTGACGCGCAGTGTCGACGGCGATATCCCACGAACCCGGTTTTTGCCGAATCTTCTCATGTTCAGCTTTGGGACCGTCGATCCCCAGGGCGACCGTGACGTTTAGATTCGGACTCTCCTGAAGAATACGTGTTACGTCGGGGATGATTCGTTTCTGAATCTGCCCGTTCGACATGATGTAGATCGACTCGAGTTTATTGTTTCTGTAGAACGCATTTGCGATTTCGGGGAGGTCTTTTCGAGTGAACGGTTCGCCGCCCGCCAGAATCAAGACTCCCAGGTTTCCACCCAGTGTTTCCGAAATGCGCTCAATCTCGTGCGTTTTCATCTGGAGCTTCTTGCGCGGTCGATCATCAAGTTCGTCTGTAAAGAAACAATGCGTGCATCGCATGTCGCAAACCGATGTAACGAGAATGTTGAGCAAAACGGGCGTGAAAGGTTGTCCTATCGCCAGTTTTGCGTACCGCTTTAGTAGCTCTTTTGTTGTGAAATCCATCCAATGCCTCAACTTTATTCTCGCGACCCAAAAAATCGCGATCATCTTACAGATAAGCTATTTACAACTTCATTGTCAACGAATGTTCTGATGTAGGTTTTTAACGCGTCGTTGCAGGGGTTTTGATGTCCGATATGCTTTAGCTTGTCGTGATCTCCATAAAAAGTCAGCCACGATCCAATTGAATCGTGGCTGAATCTTTTTTGAGTCACAACAAACTGAAGTTTATCGGACATCTGAAGGCAGAGTCGCTAACGGCTGTCGCGATTCTGAATACCTAGCGCGCGCATCCGGCGATACAAGTGACTGCGATCGACGCCCATCAATTCCGCAGCTTTCGATACGTTGCCCTCGGCTTCCTCAAGTTTACGTTGGATAAACTCGCGGTGATACGCTTCGGTGGCTTCCTTGAACGAAGGAAATCTAAACGAAACCGCGGGAGCCTCTTCCTTTCCTCTCGGAGGCAAGTCACTGGCTATCACCTTCGTTCCCGGGTGCATGATCACAACGCGCTCAATCGTATTTCGCAGTTCGCGAACATTTCCGGGCCAGGAATAATTCTGCAGGTCTTCAATCGCGTCGGGCTGAAAGTCTTTGGATTGCTTCCCGTAAGCTTGAGAGAAATTCTGATTAAAGTATTCAACGAGCAAAGGAACGTCTTCCAACCTTTCGCGCAGTGGAGGGAGTTCAAAAGGAATAACGTTGAGCCGGTAAAAAAGATCCGCGCGAAAATACCCTTGCTCAATTTCGTCTTCGAGTCGCTTGTTAGTGGCAGCTATCAGACGAACATCCACCGTGATCGACGTTCCACTGCCAACAGCTTCAAATCGTTGTTCTTCCAACACCCGAAGTACTTTGGCCTGGACCTTAGGGCTCATGTCACCAACTTCGTCCAGGAAGATCGTCGCGCCGTCTGCAAGTTCGAACTTTCCCTTCTTCGCCGCGGTCGCGCCAGTGAACGCACCCTTAACATGTCCAAATAATTCAGATTCGATTAACTCTTCCGGAATCGCTGCCGAATTCACTTCGATAAACGGCGCGGCAGCACGCCGAGATTCGGAATGAATCGCATGAGCCACCAGTTCCTTGCCAGTGCCCGACTCCCCATAAATCAAGATGCGACCGTCAGTCGGCGCAACCACAGAAATCTGTTTACGCAGAGCGCGCATCGCCACTGACTCACCAACCATCGTGTATTCCTTCGCCAGGGCAGCGGCCATGTCGGCATTGATCAGCTCGAGGCGTTGTTGGCGCAGGGCGTTACGTACGGTGAGAACTGTCTTTTCGATTGATAATGGCTTCTCAATAAAGTCGAAGGCGCCGAGCTTGGTTGCGCGCACTGCCGTCTCGATATTTCCATGTCCGGAAATGATCACTACTGCTGCTTCTGATCCCTGGGCCCGAAGCTGTTTGAGAGTTTCGAGACCGTCGATTCCTGGTAACCAGACATCGAGGAGGATGCAGCCATACGCGCGGCGCCCCAGCGCTTTCAGGCATTCTTCCCCGGTGGCCACGGCGTCAGCAACGAAACCTTCGTCTTCCATGACAGCACGCAGGGTGTCGCGAATGCCGCGTTCATCATCGACTATGAGAATTGAATCCATAAAATATCCGGTTCTTAATGTCCGATATGCTTTAGCTTGTCGTTGAGATTATCCAGGGATCACTTCAAATTAAAATTGCTACGGTCCGAAGGTGCGACAAACTAAAGCATGTCGGACATTAAGAAGCATATCGGACATTAGCTCGGGGCGGGCAGTTCTATTACGAAACGAGCGCCGTTGGGATCGTTCTTTTCAGCTCGAATCCGGCCCTCATGTTCCAGAATGATTCGTTGCACAATCGCGAGGCCCAGACCAGTACCACTGTCTCTACGTGAAAAGTAAGGTTGAAACAGTCTCTTGAAATCCCCGGGTTGGATTCCATGACCTGTATCGACAACCTCCGCAACCAACAAACTTCTTTCAGTATCGTGATGAGTACTCACAGTTATGCTCTTCTCATTATCAACTTGCGAAAGGGCATCGACGGCATTGTCGATCAGATTCACAAACACGCGCTTGATCTGTTCGACGTCTAAATTCGACGAGGGAAGATCGGGCGCGAGGTTCAGCAAGATGGTAGTGCCATCAAGTCGCTCTTCATACAAACTCACTGCTTGCATTATCACTTCGTTCAAGTTGGAGTTTTCGCGTCGAATCTCCGGCAAACGGGCAAACCGCGAAAACTCGTCGACCATCGCTTTAAGTCCCGCGACTTCGCGAGTGATTGTCTCAGTACACTCGGCGATGACTACGGCGACTTTTTCTTCCTCGACCGAACCAACTCGTCCGTTGCCGTTTGACGAACCGTTCCCCGCAATTCGTTTGTAGTTTTTTGCGATGCGTTCCGCCGACAATTGAATCGGCGTCAGCGGATTTTTGATCTCGTGCGCCATTCGTCTCGCGACCTCACTCCACGCTGCCGCACGTTGTGCAGCGAGTAATTCCGAAAGATCTTCGATGACAAGCACAACTCCACGTCCGACCCGGGACGAATTACGGAGAGCGGACGCAGTCATGGCCACCGGCAGTGGGCCAGTTTCGTTACCGCCACTTTCAAGCTGTGTCTGTTCAGTAGCGTGGCCAGTGCGTCGAGCACGTCTCAATAAACGATCGACAGTAATCCAATCGTCATTGGCGACCAGCTCAGTTAGCGGGCGTCCGTTCTCAGGTTTTGTCGACAGGCCAAGCATTCGTGATGCGGAGGCGTTTAGAGTAGTAATGTGATCGGTTTCATCTACCGACACGACTCCGGTCGATAACGACTGCAAGACTGTTTCGATGTAGTTGCGGCGTTCATTAAGCGCCAGGTTCTTGTCCCGAAGTTCAGTAGCGCCGGCTTCAATCCGAGTGCGGTTTTCCTCGAGTTGCGCAGTCATTTGATTGAACGAGTTAGCTAAAAGGGCGAGTTCGTCATCGGCTAAGGCCTTGACGCGATGGCTGAGATTACCACGCGCAATTTCGTTTGAAGCTTCAGCGAGTGCCTTGATCGGGGTAGCAATACCTCGTGCCAGGTAGATCGCGACCCAACTTGAAACAAACAACAGTATCAGCGTCATCAACCCGAGGGTCGACAAACCCAAAAGTCTTACTCGTCGCTGTCTTTTTACCAGGCCCTGATAACTGCGATCAGATGCATTAATAAGCTCATTCAGATCATTCTCTACGCGCTTTTGCGGTGCAACAATC
>QHXL01000690.1:1299-2546 GCA_003222935.1 Acidobacteriota bacterium | reverse complement strand
GTCCGGCCAAATGGCGCTTCTATCAGTCGATGTCAGTTGTTGCAGTTCCGTCACTTTCGGAAGTTGTTGGCCTTGTCAACCTGGAAGCTGCTGCGTGCGGCACACCTACGATTACCACCTTCGAAACTGGTCTGCATGACTGGGGTGATGCAGGAGGCATCCTCATCCACCCAGATGCCGAGCAGCTTGCAGATGCTCTTATGGTGATGGCTAATCTGACTGACGAACGTTATCGCGCGCGTTCGCTGGCAGCGCGACGCCTCGTCGAGCAGCGATACTCGTGGGATGTCGTGTCGCAGCGCTGGCGTGACCTGTACACCACACTACTTCGATGATGCCGCGCGCAGAGATCGTCTATTCCCCAAAAGGTCGAACGGTAAATGTGTTATGACAGGCTACCGCGTTGGAGTCGTGATCCCGAGCTGGAACAGCGCCAAGACGTTGCGGACGGCATTGACGTCCTTAAGGGAACAGGATGACTGCGTCACCGAAATCATCGTTGCTGACAGCGGATCAACTGACGGGACGCTTCAGATATGTGAGTCACTGGGAATACGGACTGTATACGTTGCTCCGGGCAACATGTATGCAGCGATTAACCAGGGTGTCCGCGTTCTGGACGCCGATTGGGTCGCGTATCTGAACTCGGACGATTTCGTCTACCCAGATGGTTACAAGCGGCTCATCGGCAGGGGCCTCATGTTAAATGCTGACGTGGTTTACGGGTGCAGCGACTATGTGGATGCTCAAGGGCGGTTTCTGTACTCTCTGGTAACGCCTGTACCCAAAGAGTTACCAGCTTTGTTCAACGCGATGTTCTTTGGCTTCATGCCACACGCCGCGATCTTTCGGAAACGCGTCTTTAGCGAGCTGGGGGGATTCGACGAGAGTTTCAGGCACATTGCTGATATGGAGTTCTTTGCTCGGGCCTCCGTTCGCGGAAAACACTTCGCCGCCGTGCCTCCACCAGCGGTCGCTGCCTTCCGGATTCATGCGGGGCAGATAAGTTCGCGTGAATCAGCGATCGTGAAGGAAGAGAAGAGTAAGCTGCGCGGTCGGTGGGGTCACGGAATCAGCGTTGCGGGGCTGTGGGCGATCACAAAATGGAAACTCACCAACCTTCGCCAGTATTTAGTCCGCTGGGCGAGGACCGGTGCACTCAGACAGTCTCAAGCCAGTGCCAGCTTCACTCACTCTGAACATGCGCGGTGAGACAGTGTCAATGAATCCGTCTACGATGGCTATCG
>QHXL01000690.1:0-1268 GCA_003222935.1 Acidobacteriota bacterium | reverse complement strand
GTGAGTATCCCGACGGATCTTAGCTATTTGCTCTGGGAGAGACGGCGGGCTATTGGAATCATTATGATTGGTGCTATCGCGATCGGTGTGTCTACTGCTCTATTGTGGCCAAGTCGATACCGTGCGACCGCCAGTTTCATCCCCGAGCAATCGTCGCAATCGTCTCGACTCTCCGCGGGGCTTGGCGGTCTTGCGAGTCAGTTTGGCGTGTCCCTCGGAGGTGACCCGATGCAGTCAGGCAGATTCTACGCCGATATCCTGCTTAGCCGGCGAGTGATTGAACAAGTACTTCTCGGCAGCTATCCAATTCAATTCAACGGGAAGGGTGGAGATGATTCTCTGCCGTTGCTGGATATCCTTGGGATCAAGGGCCGGAATTCGCTCGAGCGTGTTGAAAAGGGCGTCAAGAAGCTCCGGGGAATGACGTCGGCAGATGCGGATATTCGCACCAACATTGTGTCGATATCGGTCCAAGCGAGAAACCCTGCGCTCGCTGCTGCGATCGCTAATCGGTTCGTTGAAACGGTCAATGACTTTAATACAAAAACTAGACAGAGCCAGGCTGGCCGACGCCGAATGTTCATCGACCAGCAGACGGACTCTGCCGAGCGCGAGCTTCAAGTAGCGGAAGACCGATTGAAGACATTCTATCAGCAAAACCGATCGTGGGCCCAGAGTCCGGAACTTGAGTACCGGCGCGGACAGCTTCAGCGCCAGGTGGAGATTGAACAAGACTTGTACTTGACACTACGCCGTAATCTGGAAACGGCTCGGATCGATGAAGTGAACGATGTTCCCCTCGTAAGTGTCCGAACGACAGAAGCCCTCCACGCCGCCTCATTCTACTCGCCGTTCTTGCTCTGGGTGCATTCGCGAGTCTGGTCTACACTTACGCATCGTGGTACTGGAAGACAGGGCAAGCGTCGGGCAGGTGGGTACAGAAGGCTTGACTCCGATGAATCGACAAGACGTTGGGGCAATACTCATTCCGGCGAGTCACGTCACGATCGCCCCACTGGACGTCCTGGCATTCGCTTCTGGTCTCCTGGCCTTCATTGAAGTACAGATCATCGGCCGCCTTTACTTGGGTGAGGTTATTCTCCTTCTGTACGCTGCGTCATTTCCCCTATTCATGCAGCGCCTCCAGACACGTGAACGTCGCTTGCTCGCGTGGTTTTTGCTGCTGGGTGCAGTTTACTTTGTCGGGCTAATTGCAACTGATCTCTATCGAGAAACAGCATTTCGGGATTATGCCCGCGGCTGGGCAC
>QHXL01000061.1:505-6177 GCA_003222935.1 Acidobacteriota bacterium | reverse complement strand
TCCTCCGGAGTGAAGAAATGACTTTAGAAAGACGCCAAAGCCTAGTCGCCGGGGCGACTTTAACCGTCACGTAACGCCACAATCGGATCAACTTTTGCTGCACGGCGAGCAGGGAAATAGCTGGCTAATAGCGCAACGAATGCGAGTAGCAACGGTATGCTCACAAATACCCTGGCATCAATCGGACTCACTTCAAAGAGCAGACTAACCAGCAAACGAGTCAATCCAAACGAAGCTGCCAATCCGATAACCACACCTAGCATTGTGAGCTTGGCCCCGTCGAGTAGGACCATCTTCATTACATCCGCACCTTGCGCACCCAGCGCTACTCGCACACCGATTTCATTCGTCCGTTGGGCCACGATGTAAGCCATCACCCCGTAAATGCCGACACAGGCCAGCACGGCCGCCAGTATTGCGAACGCCACCAAAAGAGACATACTCAACCTAAGTTGTGAGAGTGAGTTCGCTACGATTTCTTCCATCGTTCTAACCTGTGAGAGTGGGACACTCCGATCCAGCGATTTCAATCCGTCTCTAATACCCGGAACAAGACTCTTTGGACTCGAAGCGGTCTTCACGACGAAGAACACATTGCGCAACGCATTTGGATAAGGATTCTGAGACATTGGCACATATATCGTTGGACCAATTTGCCCATCCATAGTCAACAGCTTCACGTCACCACACACGCCCACGATTTCACGCCAGCGATCTGGATCAGGAAAGATTTGTATGCGCTTACCAATGGGATTCTCGCCTGGAAAATAATGCGCCGCCATCGTCTTGTTGATGATGACAACATCCGGAGCATCTTTCATTTCACGATCTGTGAAATCGCGACCGTCCAGGGGAATGCCCATGCTCTTGAAATACTCCTGGGTCACCGAGCGATAGTCGGCCCTCGGTGCGTCCTCGGGTCGAGTCAACTGGCCTTCGATCGTGAAGGAAGTGTTGGCGTTTTGTCCGTACATCGGGAGTCGAATGATCGCGGCCGCGGATTGAACGCCAGGCTGTGTCCTGATTTGGCTAATAGCTTCATCATAAAACTTTGCCTGCTTCGGCAGATCGGGATAACCAGCGGAAGGAAGTCCAACTCCTAACGTCAATACACCTTTGGGGTTGAATCCAGGGTTAACGTCATTCAGTGAAATGAAGCTACGGATCAGTAGACCGGCTCCCACTAACAGCACCAGAGCGATCGCTATTTCCGAGATAACCAGCGCGCTTAACAGTCGCTGGTGCAGCACTCCTCTCGTCGAGCCGCGCTTACCTTCGCGTAGACCTTCGGTGGCGCGTCTGTTTGACGATCGTAAGGCGGGCAAGATACCCAGGAGCAACCCGGTCAAGATCGAGACAACAAGAGTGAAGCCCAGCACTCGAAAATTGATTCCGATCGTTTCTGTTCGAGGAATGTTTTCGGCACTTATACTCAACAACGCACGCACACCGACATAAGCGAAGCCCAGCCCAAGTAGACCTCCGATCGTGCTGAGAAAGAGACTTTCCGTGACCATCTGCCTGACGATTTGCGTTCGACTCGCGCCCAAAGCCGCACGAATCGAAAATTCGACCTGGCGCGTAGCGGCGCGAGCCAACATCAGGTTTGAAACGTTTGCGCAGGCTATCAGGAGAACGCAAGCGACTGCGCCGAGTAGTAACATCAGTGCCGGACGAATCTGACCCACGACCTGTTCTCGCAGTGGCACCAAAAGATAAGTACTAGTGTTGTTTTCTGCAGGATACTGTTGGGCCAGGCGCACCCCGATAGTCTCCGTATCCGCTCGAGCGTGTTCCAACGAAGTGCCAGGTTTTAGTCGACCCAACATACGCAAAAAAGCCGAGCCGCGAAGTAACTCCGTGGACCGAAAAGCCATCGGCACGTAGAGGTCTGTATCTGGCAGCGGATAGTAAATGCCCTGCGGCAGAACTCCGATCACCAGGTGGTTTTTCCCATCAATTGCTAACGTTCGTCCGACGATTTGAGGGCTTCGCTCGTAGCGACTTTGCCACAGTGCATAACTAAGGATCACAACAGGCTGCGCTCCCGGTTCCTCGTCCGAATTCAGAAAATCGCGGCCATAGACCGGAACTTTTAGGGTTGAGAAGAAGTTTGCGGTGATTCGCGCCCCGTTGATTCGTGCCGGTTCGTCGGTATCAGTCATGACGAATGCCTGTACACGAATAGCTGCAACTTGCTCGAACGTCGAAGTTTGCTGCTGCAAGTCCTTATAGTTCAGTACCGACTCTGGAAGCTTTTCGTTTTGCGTTTTAGACGAGAGCTTCCAGATCTGGACCAGGCCCTCCGAGTCTCCAAAGGGAAGGGGCGCTAGTAGGACGGCATTTACAACAGTGAAGATAGCTGTGTTAGCTCCAATTCCGAGTGCGAGCGTCAGGATGGCCACAACTGCGAAGAGCGGTCGTTTGTATAGTGAGCGAAGAGTAAAACGGAAATCCCGCCAAAGATTGTCCAACATCAATGCCAGTTCCTTTCACGAATGGGTGATCGAGGTCCGACGGGATTCTAGGAATACAGGCGTAATGAGACCAGCTCATTGTTTTCATGCTTTCGATGAGCGGGATTCATCAAGACGGGGGGGGGTAGTTTTTCAAGAGAGTAGAAATTGAGGTCGGTTTTTACGCGCGGGTGTACGAGTCTGTGCAATCCACTGCCTTTAGTAGCTTCAGCTTATTTGCTTTGCCGCTTTTCTTTTCGGTTTTCATGATCAGAACCGAGTTGTCAGCGAGGAGTTTGAGGAAGGCGGCCAAGTAGGCGGGGGTCGCTTTATGTCTTTGCATGGCCGCGGACCAGTCACGAAATAATCCATTCCTGGTCAATGGCAGTGCGCTGATGACTCCAGCCTCAAGCTGAGGAGAAACTGTCCAACGCGAGAGGATGCCGACTCCGATCCCGGCTTTGACCATCTCCACGATTGCCTCGGTGAGCTGAACATTCGAAACGCGCTTCGGCGACACACCCGCAGGAGAGAGTACTTGTTTTAAAGCGTAGTTTTCTTCGGGTTTCGTGTAGAGAATGAGGTGCTCATTTAAGAGATCTTCTGGATTGATAAAAGGGCGAGCATTTAAATGATGGTTCTTGCTGAGTATGACGACCATTTCATCGCGGAATAGTGGTTTATAGATCAGCTTATTATTCCGCACCGGTGAATTAACCAGGGCGAGATCGATTTTTCCGTCGAGCAGTGCCTGATGAGGGTTGCGCGTAGCTTCGACCACGATCTGAACGTCAATACGTGGAAACTGGTGATGGAAAATCTGCAGTAGCGATGGGAGCCAGTGATAGCACGTATAACATTCAGTACTGATTCGTAGAATGCCTTCGCGCTCGAGGGCGATGTGGCGCAAGTCTTCCTCTGTTCGTTTCAATTCATCAAGCACGGTGTGAGCGGAAGCAAGCAACCGTTCACCGGCAGGCGTCAGCACCATGCGCTTGTTCATACGCGTGAAGAGCGATACCCCGAGCTTCTGTTCCACGTCGCGCAGTTGGTGACTCAGCGCTGATTGTGTCAGGTACAGGCGGCTGCCGGCTTTCGTTACGCTACCTTCCTCAGCGATGGATTTGATTAGCTTGAGATGTCGAACTTCCAGATTCATCGGTATTCTCCGCGATGAAGGATTTTCATTAAAGAGTCAGGAATGATTAGCCGTGCGCATTGACTGGATAACGGTAACACACCTCCCAGTCCAATTTGAAAACTCTGTGCTACCTCTGTCCTCTGTGTCTCTGTGGTTGACCAAGTTGTGGGTATAGATTTCACCACAGAGACACAGAGGACACAGAGGTAGCACAGAGAAAACAAGGAAGGGTTACTGTGACGGTTGTTCGTGAGGAAGACGAGCCCAGATCAGGACTGGGAGATGAAAGTATTTGTTGCGATTGCTAAAACTTCCTCGAGTTTTGTTAGATTCTTTCCACCGCCCTGGGCCATATCGGGTTTTCCGCCACCACGACCATCGAGCACTTCACACGCCTTACGCATCAGCGCATTCATATCGCCGGAAGTATCCTCGGAACGAGCAAACACCAGTCGCGCAGTGTCTTTGTCACGTGAAGCCAGCAACGCGACCGTTTTTGAAGTTGAGATTAACGCGTGTGCAAGTTTCTTCGTGATGACGCGTATGCCATTCGCATTCGATTGAGTGTCGTTTAGTAGCTTTTGAGCCTCACCTTCGGCAAAAACTTCTTCGAGTTCACGAACGCGACGGTGAAGTTCCTTGTTCTCGTGCTGTAGTTGTTCAGCCAGCGCTGGAGCGTCGTCTCGCCCTGTACTGAAGAGCGCCGCGATTTCGCGCGCACTCTTGTTGGCGCGACGATAATCGGCAAGTGCTCGAATCCCGGCGACGAACTCGATTCGGGTCAAACCTTTTGCACGTACCCACGAACGAACTGCGATCATTCCTACCTCACCAGTTCGATAAGCATGGGTGCCTCCACAAGGCGTCATATCAAATCCATCAATCTCGATCAATCGCAATTCGCCTTCGCGCGAAGACTCTTTCCGAAGCGGCATTAAAGCGGCTTCACCAGACGAGACATTGCGAATTGTGATTTGCCGATCTTCCCAGATTACGTTGTTGGCCAGTTCCACCGCGCGTTCAATCATCTCAGCAGTAGGGTTGTGTAGATCCACATCGATCTCGCATGACTGGTCCAACACGCGAAAACTCTTCGTTGGGGCTTTGAAAAGCGTGATGAAGGCCTGTGAGAGGATGTGTTGGCCTGTGTGTTGTTGCATGTGGTCTAGACGTCTCGACCAGTCGATACGACCCTTAACTTCTTCACCTTTTGCAGGGGTCGCTCCCTGAACGACATGAAGTACGCCGTTATCGCCATCGTCAATACACTCGACGACACGCGAGCCGTTAAGAGTGCCGGTGTCGCTTGGTTGGCCGCCGCCCGTTGGGTAGAAGGCGGTGCGATCGAGTACGACCGCAGTCCAGCCACTGACGCGTTCAGTGACATCGACGACGCGGGCGTCAAATTCGATGAGATGAGAATCGGAGTAATAGAGTCGTTCGGTAGCCATGACCTTCAATCAGTGATCGTTGCTGGGAGTGCAGGGTCCCGGCCGGCTGAATCAAATAAAGAGTCGATCGAGCTCGTAACGAGGCCAGCAGGCGGGGACGCCTGCGGTCCCAGCAGCCGCCTGCGTGTAAACGAGAGCAAGATTGCTACGAAAGGTTGCATCGTGCAAGTGTTGGTGAAGGTGAGCGTTTTTGACAGTCAGTTCCGCAAACGAAGATAATCCGCTTCTGTTTCCCACGTCACATACGCAGTCAAATCGGAGACGAACGATGAAGGTCAACTTAAGCCGGCTGGTTTTGTGTTTTTGCGCGCTCGTATGGATAAGCGGCGTCGCGTCAGCTCAGCAACAACCATTTCAAGCGATAACCTACCGACTCGCAATGTCGCGTCCAGTCTCGCATCTGTTCGAAGTCTCCATCGAAGTAGAGCTTCCCGCGAATTCCAAAGAGACATCCATTTCGTTTCAAATGCCTAAGTGGTCGCCGGGCCGTTACGCAGTTTTTGACTTCGCGAAGAATGTCCAGGAGGTTCATGCGCTATCAGGAGTTTGTCCTCCCAGGGCGCAATGCAAAATGGCGCCGCGGCCAATTACTCGAGTTAACGATCAGACGTGGAGTGTTGAAAC
>QHXL01000061.1:0-436 GCA_003222935.1 Acidobacteriota bacterium | reverse complement strand
GAGCGTCATGGAAACTATAACGGTGGCGCGATCTTCATGTACGTGGTGGACCATAAACCTGATCCGGTGAAACTCGTTATCGATCCACCATCTGGTTGGAAAATCGTTAACGGACGCACTGATCGTCCGGGACAAACTGAGTGGCAGTTTCAAAATTGGGACATACTGATCGATACGCCCACCGAGATCGCGCCCGATTGGACTGAGGACATCTTCCAAGTCGACGGCAAGAAGTATCACGTTGTGGTCCATTCGTTCGGATCAGAAGGTGGCAAGCGTCCGGGGCTGGTCCGCGACATTGAGAAGATTGTGCGTGCGGAAACGGCAATGTGGGGGCCCCCGGATTTTGACGAGTACACGTTTCTAATTCATTACGCTGCCGACGATGAATCGGGAGACGGAATGGAGCACCTAACATCTACCCAGATCATCGAGT
>QHXL01000060.1 GCA_003222935.1 Acidobacteriota bacterium | reverse complement strand
ACCGGGCCGAGGATCCTCAATCGCGAGTTCGAACCTGTTGGCGATTCGGTAGCCAAAGTCCGTTGCTCCCAGTGGTTTGATCGATAAGCCACCCGTGGCGATCACAATTGAACTCGAGTGAAACGCGCCTTGATTTGTCTGCACGAGAAACTCATTCTCTTTCTCCAGTTTCTCCACCGTGCAAGCTGTTCGAATCTCGACCTTTGCATCAGAGCATTCGTTTAGCAGTAGATCGATGATCTGTTGCGAACTGCCGTTGCAGAACAGCTGTCCCAGCTTCTTTTCGTGATAAGCGATGCCGTGCTTCTGAACCAATGAGATGAAGTCCAAGGGTGTGTAACGGGATAAAGCTGACTTGCAGAAGTGAGGGTTTGTTGAGAGAAACGACTCAGGTGTCGTGTGAAGATTGGTGAAGTTACACCGGCCGCCGCCCGAAATTGCGATCTTCTTACCGACGCGATCGGCATGTTCGATGACAAGGATCCTGCGTCCCCGCTTGCCGGCTTCAATGGCGCAGAAAAGCCCAGCCGCTCCGCCGCCAATGATGATCGCATCCCAATGAGATTCCAGGTGCACAGTTTACCGCTCGGAACTCCGTCAAATAACTTTACGCTCAATACGTCGATCCGGGACCAGCCACATGATTGCCACCATTGCGTAGACAACACACGCCAACCATGGACGAACGAACGCGAGCGCAATTGCGACGAGGTAAAACACAAGGGAGATTTTACCCTTAAAGTCGGAGCCGAGTGCGTTGGCTAATAGCGATTTGGTTCCATGAAGAGTCAGCAAAGCGCGAACGAGTATCGTGTAGGCAATAGCGGCCATGAGGAGCAGAATTCCGTAGAGCACCACGGGCCATTGCACGAAGTAGTTTTCGCCCATCCATGCGGTCGCGAAGGGAATCAGCGAGAGCCAAAAAAGCAGGTGAAGGTTGGCCCAAAGAATTCTCCCGTTGACGTGTTCGGCAGCATGAAGCAGGTGATGATGGTTGTTCCAGTAAATACCAATGTAGACAAAACTCATGACGTAGCTAAGTAGAACTGGAATCAATGAAGTGAGCGCTTGTATTCGCGTGTCATGAGGTGGTCGCAGTTCGAGCACCATGATCGTGATGATGATTGCGATAACACCATCACTGAAAGCTTCCATTCGAGAGGTCGTCATAAAGAAAGACGCTCCTACCAACCAGCGGTCGATTTCGTTCCAACGAGCACTTTAAAGATTACGGGCGAATTTGCCAGGAGCATTGTCAACCAGGTTCTTGGTCGATAGATGTCTTCGGCGAGATAAAACATTCGGGGAGGAAAGTAAATCAGCAGCGCGACAAACGAAAGAAAAAACAGTCGGCCGAAAAACTCCCCAATACCTGAAACCCTGCCGAGATCAGCAAAGGTCAATAGATTCCACGCAGCTTGAAACATCAGCATGTTGAAAAAGAAGCAGACATCCCCGAGTAACTCACTTTCAGGGCGACGCAGAAATTCGGATCGAGGTGGTTTCTTTGGCGGTATGAAGTAACGATAGATGAGATAGGTCTGAAAGATAGTTGCGGCCAGTCCGATAAAAATCGTCGGGACGAAGACTGCGCCATTGTCCATGCCCTTTTTGCCAACCATTTCCTGACCGAGCGCCGCGATGATTGCTGACATCACTACCAGGTTGAGGCAGAAGTAGAAGATTGGATTGAACAGGCAGCCGCTGAGTTTATCGTCAAAGTCGAGGGACTTCTTCTCATGAGCCAAGCGTTGATGAAAGTGCCATCGTTTCATCACGGCGCCGGCAGCCGGCAAGATCCACATCGCAAGAGCTCCGCTAATCAACGCCAACTTCGCAAGTGAATTATTGTTGTTGGCTAAGTTGAAGAGATCGATGACGAATCCCGTGAAGAGTCGCATCAAAAATAGATTTGCGATGAAGACAACGATGTCGAGCAGCAGCCCACGATTGTGTTGGGCGAAAAGATTAAAGGATCGTTTGGTAGTGCTAGCTTCGTCTGATTTCGGTGGCGGGTTCCGTTTCGGCATGGAAGACTATCCACAGATTTCACAGATTACACCGAACAAAAACCAGGATCACACCATTAGAAAAAATCTGTGCGGTCTGTGAAATCTGTGGATGAACTACCTCGTTAGCTGGCGATACTTGATGCGATGCGGAGTCTCGGCAGCGGCGCCTAATCTCTCTTTGCGATCGGCTTCGTAATCGGAGTAGTTTCCTTCGAACCAAAAGACCTTGCTATCGCCTTCAAACGCGAGAATGTGGGTCGCGATGCGATCGAGGAACCAGCGATCGTGAGAAATCACTACTGCACAACCGGCAAAGTTTTCCAGCGCTTCTTCAAGAGCACGCAAAGTGTTGACGTCCAGATCGTTGGTCGGTTCGTCGAGTAGAATCACGTTGGCGCCTTCTTTCAGCATCTTCGCCAGGTGTACCCGGTTTCTTTCACCGCCCGATAGCATTCCTACTTTCTTCTGTTGGTCCGAACCCGAGAAGTTGAAACGCGACACGTAGGCACGCGAGTTGATCTCGCGATTACCCACCTTCAGCAGGTCTTCGCCGCCAGTGATTTCTTCCCAGATCGATTTGCTCGAATCGAGTGTGCGGCTCTGGTCTACATAAGCGAGTGCGACAGTTTCGCCGATGCGGATCGTTCCCTCGTCGGGTTGTTCCTGGCCGGTGATCATTCGAAACAAAGTTGTCTTGCCCGCGCCGTTGGGTCCAATAACACCGACAATTCCTCCCGGTGGTAACGAGAACGTCATGTCTTCCACCAGCAGGTTCTTACCGTAACCCTTGTCGACTTTGTCAGCTTGAATCACAACGTTTCCAAGCCGTGGCCCAGCTGGAATATGAATTTCGAGATCTTCGCGACGCTTCTCTGTTTCCTCACGCAGCAATTCTTCGTAAGAGTTGATTCTCGCCTTGCCTTTAGCATGACGTGCTTTGGGCGACATCCGAATCCACTCCAGTTCGCGTTGCAACGTTTTCTGTCGCTCGCTTTCGGATTTCTCTTCACGTCGCAAACGTTCCTGTTTCTGTTCCAGCCAGGACGTGTAATTTCCTTTCCACGGAATCCCGGCGCCACGGTCCAGCTCGAGAATCCAGCCCGCGACGTTGTCGAGGAAATACCGATCGTGCGTGACGGCGATGATTGTGCCGGCATAACTCTGAAGGTGATGCTCAAGCCACGCAACCGACTCCGCGTCGAGATGGTTTGTAGGCTCATCGAGCAGAAGAATGTCAGGCTTTTGCAGAAGCAGGCGGCACAGTGCAACGCGACGTCGTTCACCGCCGGATAGGACCTTCACTTGAGCGTCAGGTGGCGGACAGCGGAGTGCGTCCATCGCCATTTCGAGTCGCGAGTCGAGATCCCAGGCGTTCTGCGCGTCGAGTTTCTCTTGCACTTCGCCCTGGCGCTCGAGTAGTGCCGACATCTCGTCGTCAGTCATTTCCTCGCCAAACTTGGCGTTGATCTCGTCGAACTCCTTCAGCAGGTCTACCGTTTCCTGAACTGCTTCTTCCACAACTTCGCGCACTGTTCGGGAATCATCGATCAGTGGTTCCTGCTCGAGATAGCCGACTGTGAATCCGGGAGAGATTACTGTCTCGCCGTTGAAGTCTTTGTCGACACCGGCAAGGATGCGCAACAGCGACGACTTGCCTGAGCCGTTCAATCCAATGACACCGATCTTGGCGCCATAGAAATAAGAGAGGTAGATGTCTTTGAGGACCGGCTTCTTGTCATAGAACTTACTGACGCCGACCATTGAATAGATAACTTTATTTGGTTCTGTGCTCATGAATCTGCCACAGAGTACACAGCGAGGCGTTGACTCGCAAATGGGGATTTAATTAATTCTCTGTGTGTTCTCTGCGTCTCGGTAATGAACAATACCTAACCACAGAGTCACAGAGACGTAGAGAATGCACAGAGAGGTTTGGGTTTGGTCTATGTCTTTAGTAATTCTTCGGCGTGGCGGCGAGCGCTGTCAGTTATCTCAGCGCCGGTGAGCATGCGGGCAAGTTCTTCGACGCGACCGTCTCGTTGTAGTCTACTTACAGTTACCTGCGTACGATTCTTAACGACTTCTTTCGTAACCGTCAGATGACTGTCGGCGAACCGAGCGATCTGGGCCTGGTGTGTGACACATAGCACCTGGTTTGTCTGCGAGAGTGTCTTCAACTTCACTCC
>QHXL01000059.1 GCA_003222935.1 Acidobacteriota bacterium | reverse complement strand
GATCGTGGTCTACACACTAAAGGACGACTTCAACTCGGGCACGAAGGTTAGCGACACCACGCGTTTCACACAATATGGGATCAGTAACTTCCGGGTACAGTACTGGACGGGTACGGAGTGGCTCGATATTCCCGGCGGAGTGGTGACCGGTAATCGGCAAGTGAAGCGCCGGTTCGTATTTCCGGAATTGACTACGGCGAAGATCCGGGTGGTGGTCCAGGACGCACTCAACAATGCCGGTCACTACAGTCGCATTGTGGAGATCGAGGCTCTGAGCTGTGGTCAGTTGCCATCGCAATGAACCTTTGAGATGTTCACTGTCGTCCGCATTCTTTTGCGCGAACTACCCGTCTACGGCTGGAGATCAAAACTGCGCCAGTGAATGCCACGCCCCTCAGAAAAATAGATCGCGGCCTAACCAAACAGCCTCACATTCAGCATTCTGATAAGGTTTTGATAGCATTTGCACGTCTGAAACGTGTAGCGAGTTCTTGTCCACGTCGGTCCAAGCGCGGGCCATCGCTCCTCTGCATGCTGCGGTTCTTTAACCTGTACAGAGAATGCCTTTGTGAAATACCAAATCTAAGGTATTCGTTAAGAGCCCAGAAACCCTTATCTTCGCAAATAACTGAATTACAATCGGAACCGAGCCATAGCGATTGCGGTTCATAACGATTGAGATGGTCTTACCCGTTTCACCAGGAAACGATCTAACTCATTGTGAGTAGAATCAAACGATGAAGAAGAAATTGATCGGGCATAGGGCGATAGGCGTTGCCGTATTCGCCTTAGGGCTGATCGTTCTGTTCATGCCGATCTTTGTTGGTGGGTGGGTTATTGCGCTGCTCGGAATCGCGTTGATTGCAGCAGGACTATTTCAGTTTGTGGAGACACTCCGCTCCGCGGATAAAGCCACTTCGGTGCTCAACTATGTTGCCGGGGTTGCGAGCATTTTTCTTGGAGTAGTGCTCTTTCTTAGTCCCAAGCTGGTGTTATCGGGTTTGTTGGTAGCGGTTAGCCTTTTCTTTTTAGTCGACGGCGTCAGCCGAATCGTCGGGGCCTACAAACTCTCCGGCACTGATCGGTGGTGGAGTCTCTTCAACGGGATCTTCACTTTAGTACTCGGATTATTGATCTGGTACCTGATTAGCGCGAAGTTCGGACTTGTGGCGATCGGTGTGGTCCTGGGGTTGAGGCTCATGGTCCACGGCTGGACGATGTTTCTGCTTCCAGATAAAGACCCCGAGTCGACGGGTTCCAAACCCGACACTCGTCTACACCCCGACAAACGACTGCGACTTGACCCGAGCGATGCAGTGAAGGAAATGCAGGACGCTCTAGTCGAGCGCCAGGTTATAGCAAGTAGTCAGAACGTTGTGTCATGCCTGATGATACTCGGAGTATTTTTTATCATTCATGTCCTGAGGACTGAGGCTAAGTGGAGTTTTATCGGTTTTATTTCACCGTTCTCGGCTGTGATCGGAGATGCACTTGTAGCACTGATCCTGGCGACTGTTCTCATACTTCCCATCAGACTCTTTTGGCGCAAATTAACTCGACCAGTTGAACGCACCGCCAGGCGACGTTTTAGTAGCCTCTACGAACAATCGAAGACTCCCTCTCCTGGCGAGCATGTGTTGAGATACTGGCTCGCAGTCAGGATGAAATTCTCCCTTGAGATGAGCCAGCTTCGTGCTTCCCTTAACTATGCGTTTTGGCAAGTTCTGCGCCTTGGCCTGCCACTAACAGCGATCCTCATTGCCGTGAATTCTATTTGGGGATTTAGTTGGTACTTCAATTCTGAGAATTGGGCTTCAGGCGTCTGGCAGAGGATTACTGAAAAACGGGTGGACGTTTGGCGAGAACGAACGATTGTAGATGTCGAAAAAGCGTCGCTTGCCGCTGGAGTTGTCCCTGAAAAGATCTTCGCAGTCGAACCGGGAGGAGTAAACAACGAAGGCGATTTCAGTTTCATCGTCATCGGTGACACGGGCGAGGGTGATCCCTCACAAATGTCCCTGCGCGATCAACTCATCGCCGCTGGCAATCGTGAGCAAGTGAAGTTTCTTGTCGTTTCTTCAGATGTGATTTACCCGGACGGCAAGATGAAGGACTACGAAACAAATTTCTATTTACCGTTCAAAGGTTTTGGAAAGCCAATCTACGCCATTCCCGGCAATCATGATTGGTTCGACGCAAACGATGGCTTTAACGCCAACTTTCTGGACCACGACTCTGCCATCCTGGCGCTTCGCGCACGACTGGCAGCAGATCTAAACACTGATGCGATCACCACTGACCAGCGCTTTGCTGAAATGACTGCCGAAGCAAAACGCCTGCGTGAGTACTACGGCGTAAGAAACGGTTTGCAACGCGGTCCATTTTTTGAAATGCATACGACGGGGTTTTCACTCATCGCTGTCGATACCGGAATTTTGCGCACGCTCGATATGAAGGAAGCGGCGTGGCTTGAAAGCGCCCTGGCACGGGCCGGCAACAATTTCAAAATGGTCGTATTAGGCCACCCGTTTTACGTCAATGGTGCCTATCAAGCGACCGAAGATGACCCGTTCAATAAAATCCACGAAACTCTAAAGCGCTATGCGGTCGACATAGTGATGGCCGGCGACACGCATGATTTTGAATTCTACAAAACGAACCATACGGTGAATGGAACGTCGAAAGACATGCTCCACTTTGTAAATGGGGGCGGCGGTGCCTATTTGAGTATCGGAACGGCGCTTGGATTTCCCGATAAGCCCTTCACCACTGAATACGCGTTCTACCCTCGCACCGATGAACTCACCACCAAGATTCGCAACGAAGCGCCGTACTGGAAGATGCCGTTTCTCGCGTGGATGCAATGGTTCCATGGCTATCCGTTTGATGCTGAGATGGTGTCTGGAGCCTTCGATTTCAATCGGGCGCCGTTCTTTCAAAGTTTCGTTGAAGTTTCCGTTGAGCGATCTCAGAAACGAGTTAGGGTTCTCCTTTACGGTGTGAATGGCCCACTACGCTGGCGCGACATACAGGTCGGCGGCCAGGTCAAACCGGCTGACAAAACCGGTGATGACTTTGTCGAGTTTCTCGCGCCGCTTCCGTGACGTCACGTTGATGGTGTGCGACTTCTGAAATTGGTTTAGAGTGGTGTAAAAGTCCGATTAAAGGAGACCGTCTTTAAGATGAAATTGATTCGCTATCCTCGACTCACAGCATGGTTAATGGGCGTGGGTGTTCTTGGCTTATTGAGCGCCATTATTTTCAGTTTGATTGGTCTAAATGGGCAGCGGGCCAATGCCTCCCCCTCTCCGCAGGAGGACTTCAAAGTAACAACGGTCTTTTTGGTGCGTCACGCAGAGAATGCTGCGGAGCCACGTCCGGATCCGCCGTTGTTGGAAACCGGAATCGCCCGGTCAGAATCGCTTGCGCGCATCCTGGCGAAGTCTGGAGTGAAGGCCATTTACACATCTCAGTTTCTGCGAACGAGGGCGACTGCTGAACCATTGGCGAAGCAGTTGGGCTTCGCGGGTGTGCCTATCACGCTCAAGCTCAGTGCTTCCAATCCACGGGAGGTTTCGTCTGAGTCTATTCAGGAAATAGTAGCCAGGATTTTCCAGACTCCCGGGGATAACGCGCTTGTGATTGGCCACAGCAACTCCGTTCCCGCGGTGATAAAGGCACTTGGAGGAGACGTCGTTCCCGTAATTGGCGAAAAGGAGTATGACAATCTATTTGTCGTAACTGTCTACGCCAAGGGCAAGGCCAGCGTTACCCAACTAAAGTATTGATCCGCAGAGGACCTTGGTTGCGATCGGTAGAAGATATCAAGCAGTGCCGCGCTATAGACTTCGCACTCCTCCCGAGTGAAGACAACCACCGGAATTAAGACGAGCTGATTGGCTGGCCCACTCTTCACTCCGGAGGAGTGCAATGCCCGAAAAAGGATATGTGCGTGAATATCCCCGGGTGATAGACTCTCCGGCCGTGGTCCAGCGAAGTTCTACCGTTCAAGAAAATTCGATTGCAGATTGAAGGAGATCAACTGTGAAACAGAGACGCGGAACTGTGAAACTGGTCGTCGTTCTGGTGCTGGTAGCTTTTGTGCTCTTACCCATGACCCGCGAAACCGAGGGCGCATTTGAGTTGAACGCTCTCGAAGTTGTACCGCGCCCGAGCCTCTTGCTCCCCGTCCAGGGTTCGGTCGTCGCCCCCGGTTTTGCTGTAGGTAACGAAGTCGCCAATGGACTCAGCACCACGAGCTTCTCCACCCCTCGAGGCAAGGTTCAGGTTAACCTGCCAGAGGACATCGCCGCCGGTGACACCATTTCCGGTACTGTAATTGCCGAGCCTGATCAGGGCGAGTTGAACGGCTACGTCGTGGAGGTAGAAAAACAGCAGATGTCCTCCACCGGACGGTACTTCAAGCTGGTGGTACCACTCTCTATTGGTACAGCGACCAATATTATTCTCAGGGATAAGAGCGGCAAAGAAGTGGCACGTTCGGCCGTTCCTCTTAAACCACGACAGCCGCCCGGTGAGGAGTACGAACTGCCGACTCTCGGACAGCAGGGCCGTGCGGTCCACATAACAGGCCCCTTCGACGGGGATTTCAGTACGACGAAGTTGAATGTCGGCGGTGAAGATTTGGAGATACTCGCGGAGTCACCGAGAAGAGTTGTCGCACGCAATACGAGTAAGCAGGTTGGCCCATCGAGGTTAGAGGTCAGGGAAAGAGATAAAACAACGAGAAGTGAGTTCCGCACGCTGGCTATCAA
The DNA here is from genome assembly GCA_003222935.1 of Acidobacteriota bacterium. GTDB lineage: Bacteria > Acidobacteriota > Blastocatellia > Pyrinomonadales > Pyrinomonadaceae > PSRF01. The sequence goes on along the minus strand of QHXL01000059.1, from coordinate 4,322 downwards.
ACTCTCAGCCCCAAAGCTAGAGCTTTTACGAGGTGAGCAGACAACATTGACCGTTGTGGTCTTGGGGCTTGAAGGGCTCAAAGAACCTGTGCCGCTCGAGTTAGAGAATAAATCGGCGAGCGTGATCCAGTTGGGCGGTGGCGAATTGCAACGAATGAAGATCAGTCCCTCGCAAGTCCAGGGTGGCATGTATACAACCGAACGTCCGCTGACCGGCGTTCAGCGCGGTGGATTTACAATCGTTGGCACTGTCATCGGCAGAAGATCAGGGGGCGCAATCGCAACTGGTACTGGGCCCCAGTCGGTCAACGTTGGCTTCCAATTTTTTCCTCGGGAGTCACCGACCGCGCGCTGCCGCGAGACCCAGGCACAGCGTCTTGAGAACTGCAAGACAGAGCAGTGTCGTGCAGAAGTTCGGCAAAAGCTGGCAGGGTGCGACCAATTAAGTGATGACGAACTTGGGTTGTCTTGTAACGGGATAGTGCCGGTGCAGTCGTGCACAGTCGCTAGCCCCTGCAATCTCGGCAAAGACATGGACGGGGATGGCACAATTGACAAGTGCATGGCCGGGGTTCGGTGTGCGCCAGCTTCAGAGGGTAGCGTTTGCGATCCGGGCGTTACTTACGACTGTAAACTGAAGACCAGTTATTATCCGGCGACGGCGTTTCGTCCACTGGCGGAGTGCGATTGCAATTGCGAATAGGTTTCAATCACTGGTGGGCAATAACTGATGACGCTGTTATTCGCATTTCTAATTGGAGTCTTCGCCGGGTTGCGTTCGCTCACACCTCCTGCGACCGTTGCGTGGGCGGTGTACCTGGGTTGGCTCAAACTTACTCGGCCACTGTCTCTCATCGGCTCGCTTCCTGCCGTAATAATTCTGACGCTGTTGGCCTTCACGGAACTCATCGTTGATAAGCTGGCGAAGGACTTATCGCCCGCGTCGTGACGGGTGGATTAACGGGCGCATGCGTTTCACTGGGCGGCGGACAGTCGGCGTTCGTGGGTGCTGTGCTGGGACTGATCGGCGGAGTCGTTGGTTGTTTCGCCGGCTATCAGGTTCGCGCTCGGCTCGTAAGGTTGCTGCGTCTGCCTGATCTCTACGTTGCTTTGCTCGAGGACTTGGTTGCGATCGGTGGCAGTCTGTTCATCGTCTCGCGATTCTAATACTGTGAATAATGCCGTTTCGAAAGACGGCTCGTCCGCTCTTCACTCCGTAGGAGTGAGGACCACCTCCGAAATGAAGACAGACTGATCAGTTCGGCCGCTCTTCACTCCGTAGGAGTGACATGTTTATAGCACCCGTACCAAAAATAATTCGCGCTCCGTAGGAGTGCCATCTGGCAACGGGACTAAGTCGCTGTTATCATCCGTCACGCTTTACACATCCTCACGCTCACAAGAGCAGAAAAGAGCTACCTCATGGCTAACACCTTCTCACAAATCTACATTCAAACTGTCTTCGCGGTCAGCGGACGTCTTTCATTGGTCACCTCTGACTTCAAAGAGGAACTACACAAATACATTACGGGAATCGTGACCAAGCAAGGCCAAAAACTCATTAGGATTAATGGGATGCCTGATCACCTTCATATACTGATCGGATTGAGGCCGGCGAAGGCTCTCGCAGATCTCGTTAGAGACATCAAATCTGACTCATCGGAATGGGTCAACAAGAAGAAATTGGCGCGAGGTAAATTCGCCTGGCAAGAGGGCTACGGCGCATTTTCCTACGGTCATTCGCAACTAGATACGATCGTTCGTTACATCGAGAATCAGGAAGAACATCACCGCGGTAGATCATTTCGAGATGAATACCTGACATTGTTGCGGAAGTTTGAGATCGATTTTAAGGAGGAGTACGCGTTTGAGTTTTACGAACAGGCGGAAACATTGCACTCCTAAAGGAGTGCGAGAGTTTTTGGTGCGGAGCTTTGGCTATAAATATTGCACTCCTAAAGGAGTGCGAAAGTTTGGTGCGGAGCTTTGGCTATAGACATTGCACTCCTAAAGGAGTGCGAAAGTTTGGTGCGGAGCTTTGGCTATAAACATTGCACTCCTAAAGGAGTGCTAGAGTTTTTGGTGGGGCGATTGGGCTATCAACGTTGCACTCCTCCGGAGTGAATATCTAGATGTCCTCGAGGATCGAGGCGCTTTAATGACGCTGTGAAGTAGAATTCCCCACCGGAGTATTAAATATCTCGACAACGATGGCGGTGTCAAAGCGCACTATTCATCCTGCCGCGCCTACCATCAGGGCGAGAGCCCGACGCGTCGCAGCAGTTCGGCAAAGCGCGGATCTGAACGAATAGGGTCAAAGTTGGGCGCCACTTTCAGGTACATCATCATGAAATACCGCTCTTCATAGGCCCTCTCCAACCATAAGAATGCCTGATCTTTATTACCGAGTTGTGCGAATATTTCAGCCATGTCAAACGCGGTGCTCGGTTCCCGCTTCGACTCCTCCATCTCCTGTTCCAACCTCTTCTGCCAGTACACGCCGTGGATCGTTGCGGCAGCAGCCTCACGCAACGCCGTTGTCTCTTCTGAGTCAAAGCCAGCAAGCTTTCGACGCATTTGACGTGCAGCGATGGCCTCCCGGTACATACCCTTCTGGTCATAACACCGCTTCAGGTATTCGTAGACTTCAGCAAAGTTCGGATCCATCTCCAACACCTTCTGTCCTTGTGCGATTGCCTGATCATACTCGCGGGCGTGGTACAGAACCCATGCTTCGACCGCATTAATGATGAGCGAGGTGGGATTGATCTCTCTTGCCCTTCTGATCTCGGCGAGGGCTTCCGCGTGCCGGCTCATCCCTGAGAGATACTCTGCATACCACTGGTGCGCAGTCTCGTAGTTCGGGTTGAGCTCGATGGCCCGCCGGTACTCTTTCTCCGCGCCTGGCCAGTCCCACTCGTAAGTGGTCTTAATGAACGCCAGTGTGGCGTGAGCTTCGGCGAGCCGCTCATCCAGCTCCAGAGCTTTCATCGCCGCCTTGTTCGCTTGCGGGTAAGCCTGATTGGGCAGAAGCCCGTTATAGTCAGCGAGGAGGCCGTAAGAGTCGGCCAGACCAACATAGGCCAGAGCGTAAGAGGGATCTTTCTCGACCGCTTCGTTGAAGTAGCTGATCGCTTTTTTCAGTCCCTCAACCGTTCTTTTGTTCCAGAAGTAGCGACCCTTCAGATAGAGTTCGTGCGCCCCGGAGTTAGCGGTGTAGTGCTTGGTCAACAACTGCTTCTCAGCATTAGTCAGCGACAACGTCAGTGCCTGCGCGACTGCCTCCGAGATCTGGTCCTGGATCGCAAAAATATTGGTGAACTGTTCGTCGAACTTCTGGCCCCATAGCGGAGTGCCGTCTCGGACGCTCACCAACTGAACAGTTACTCTCACCTGCTCGCCCACTCTCTGAACACTTCCTTGGACCACCGCTGCCACACGGAGTTCCCGCCCGGCCGTTACGGGGTCCTGGTCCCGTGCGGTGTACTTGCGTATCGTACTTGTCGGGCGAATGTTCAAATCCCTTATGTTGCTGAGTTTGGTGATCAGAGCATCAGCCATCCCCAGCCCGAGATATTCATTGTCGTCGCCCGCGCCAATAGACTTGAAGGGGAGCACAGCCAGAGACCTATCCATCACCGCGACCTCTGGCGTTTTTGAGGTTCGCGAACTCCACCAGTAAGTGAGCCCAAGCGGCAATCCCACCAATACTGCGACTACCGCCGCGACGGTCAGGCGCCGTCTCCGGTTTACCTGACTAAGTTTCGCTTCGATTGTGCGAAGCGCCTTGGATTCTGGGACCGACACGACCTCGCCACGGTCGTTTGTCACTTTCTTCTCTTCGGTGAAGATGCGAGCGATGGTGTGAGGTTGGATCCCGCTCTCGCGGCTTCGATTCGCACGGGGAGCTACGCTTTCAATGGGCTGAGCGTCTGTGTGAGCGACCTGGCTTTCAGGCTGCGATTCTGCGGAAGTGTCCAGTTCTTCACTGACCTCTTCACTGACCAGTTCTTCACTAACTATGCGCGCCCTGACCCTTCTGTGGATCAGGAGGTCAGCGCTTTCGATCGGCAACTCCGTGACCGGCTCGACAAAGCGATAGCCGCGTTTGGGGACAGTTTCTATGTATCGATGATTAGTGTCATCGTCCCCCAGGGCCTTACGCAGCGTCCAAATATTTCTTGCCAGGTTCGCTTCTTCTACAAAAGTGTCAGCCCAAACAGCTTTAATCAATTCCTCTTTATTGACTACCCGTCCACTGTGTTGAACCAAAACTAACAACGTATTGAAGGCTTTCGGAGTGAGAGTCACCGGCCTCCCTT
>QHXL01000058.1:2685-7065 GCA_003222935.1 Acidobacteriota bacterium | reverse complement strand
GAAGTGGATTTAGTAAACAGGATTACATTCGTGCGGACGCTTACCTTCATCAGACGGCGGCGTTATCAGGAACAGGAGTTTATCCCGCTCAGAACATTAGCGACCTGGAAAAGGCGATCGCTAGCATCGTCGATGAACTTCACAACGAATACAGCGTGGGTTACTACCCGCGCGGTCCAGTACAGGAAAAAGAACGACGCATTGAAGTGCGAACGCGCTTCCCTCAGTTGATAGTTCGCGCGCGAACAAGTTATTCAATCGATCCGTCCGGTGCGCTAGCGAGAATCCCGGGGAGTGGAAATTCCATTTCGCAGCTGTCCGGTAACCCGATTGGAGCGACCCCTTCTCGGAGTGAAGCACCCAACCCGGCGCCTGAACAAAATGCTCGTTGGATATGCAAAGGTGTCGACACGCCTATGGATTTTGTTGTCGTCAAAGAAGCGTTTGTGTCGCGTTGTCCCAAAAGCAATCGTGTTAAAGACGATACGAACGCCTGGTTCATTCGAAAGCCTGAGCGAAGCGAAGTAGTCTGCAAGGGATTCATCGCATGGCGAGGACGAGAAATGGCGGGCGCGCCAATTCCGGCAGGTTATGTTGTTACGAGTGAAGATCTCTCGGCCGTTTGTTCAAAGAGTAACGACCCGAAGATTGTTAACAACGCATGGAAGATTCAAATCCCGACAGGGCGCACGACCGTCTGCAAAGGATTCCCAATACCGCGCGGCTATGTGAGTGCCGGCGAAACTACAGCTCAGGGATGTCCTGCAAAAATAACTGAGACCAACGCCTGGATCATCCGTCCCAAGTCGTGACTACTTGGATCGAAGCTTCGCCAATCGCTTCTTAAATCCCCCGGCCCCGCCACCATCGCGCTTTGACTTAATATTCATCCCCGCAGTCGAGGGAGTGTTGGTACTGGGCGTCGTCGCGTCGCTCGCGACGTGTTGTTCCGATGAGTCGCCGGCCATCTTGTTGGTTGTTTTGCGTCTCCCCCGAATCGCCGGAGTCTTCTTCATCTCCTCACGGTTTTGATCGGGGTTCCCTGGAAAGCCGGTTTGCTGTCCACGCGGTTTAGGAGGCGTGCCGACGGTGTGCTGGTCCTTTTTGGCTGCCATTTCTTTTCTCCCTCGCTCGTTGTTTGTTGGGGCGTTACTCCGTGGGCGCCCTTTCCTGAATTTCTAATTCTTTAAAGCAAACAAGGGGCGCCCACGGAGTGACGCCCTACAATTTTTTCTTTCGATCCAGTGACCACTTCAACGTAAGCGGAGTCACTAGCGTTGTAATAATCACCATGATTACAACTGCGCCGAAAGTCGCTGAGTTGATAACTGGCTCAACCGTACCAAAGGCGGTGGGCATCATCAGCGTCGCGCCAATTCCGGCAAAGATCAATCCAACTTCACCGCGCGGAATCATTCCCAGTCCCACACTCAACCGATCGACTCCTCGTTCAAGAACACCGAGTGCACAAATTTGTTTGCCAACAATCGCGGCAATCGTTAGCGCTAGTGCGAAACCCATTATCTCGACGCGAGCAAACATCCTGAGATCAACTTTCAATCCCATCAGTACAAAGAAAATCGGTACAAGAAATGTACTGACCGGTTGCAGGAGATCCGCGAGGTCACGCTCCTTGCGACCTCCGCGAGGCTGATAGTGAACCTCATCGAGCACTAACCCGGCAGCAAACGCTCCAACAATCGGTGCGAGACCTACTTTAGACGACGCCCATGCGAGCAAAAAACAAAACGAGATCGATAGCGTTAACAGCACACCTCTTGACTCAAATCTCCCGGCGCCACGGAGCATCTTGGGTAACAGGAAATGCCCGGCTAAAACAGACAGAACCAGGAACAGCAACGACTTGATTGCAATAAACGCCACGTCAGCAAGCGCGATTGTCGCGCCTGTTGCTGCAGCCCGGATCGACCCCGCTACAACTGCAAGAATCAAAAGACCCAGCACGTCGTCTATTACTGCGGCGCCCAGAATAATCCTGGCTTCACGTGTTCCAAGCTTTCCTAAATCCTTAAAGACACGTGCGGTGATTCCGACGCTCGTGGCGCACAGTGTTGCACCGATAAAGATGTGTCCGAGTCGGGCTTCACCGGGAATGAAATACGCCGAGACACCCCAGCCGAGAAAGAAGGGAGCAATAACTCCTAGAACGGCGACTACGAGTGATGACCACCCAACCTCCATCATTTCCTTCAGGTTGGATTCCAGGCCTACTTCGAAGAGCAAAATGATTACGCCAATTTCGGCAAGCGCGGCAATCGTTTCATTTGTCTTCAGGGGCTCAGCTAGATTGAGGCCGAAGATCACCAGATTTCCCAGCACTATCCCTGAGATCAACTCGCCCAGGACAGCGGGCTGTCCGAAACGCTCAAATACCTCGCCAAAGAGTTTGGCCACAACGAGCATTGCTGCGACGCCGAGGAGAACCGTAGGGTTCAATCCATGTCCGGTGTCGCCACTGTTTTCAGTTGCCGCAAACACGTGGCTTTCAAACAACACCAGCGAGGTCAGCAACATCGGAATCAGGACGATTGGCTTACGCATAAATGACATTTTCGAGGCCCGATTATTGCACATTAAATATAACAAGAAGTTGGCGTTGTTTTTCGGTTGCACAGTTGCCATAGCCGGAGGTGGTCACTATAATGCGGCCCACCTAAAAGCGCTGCACTGGCAGGAACAGCGCAACCAACTACGAAAAGATGGCAACTCCAATTCGAATGAAACGACGTGGTCGTGTTTTGTCCAGTGGCCCTGGTCGACCCGACACACCGCTTCGTAATCTTGCCCTGAATCTGACACATGTGGCTCGCGCAGCGATAACTGAGCCTTACATGCTGACGATTGAGCACGAACGCATTGAACTAAAACGTCTGCCAAAGTCCTTCGAAAGCTTCCGTGTTGTTCAGTTGTCTGATATTCACCACGGCCCCTTTTCGGATCCCAGCCAAATCGAACGAGCCGTAGATACTGCAAACCGGCTACAGCCGGACATCATAGCCCTGACGGGTGACTATATTTCCAAAGAGCGCCATTATGCCGCTCCTTGCGCTGAAATGTTGGGTCGTTTGCGCGCGCGTTTTGGCGTTTATGCGGTTTTGGGAAACCACGATCACTGGGTCGATGCTGCCTTGATTACCGACCTCTTCCGGGCCGAAGGTATAACGATGCTGGTCAACCAGGGAATGCGTTTCGAGCTGAATGGTTCGGCGTTTTGGTTGGCTGGTGTCGACGACACGATGGTTGGCCTTGAAGATATCTCGCTCGCGCTGGCTGGTTCTCGTGAAGATGAGATGAAGCTCCTGCTTGCGCACAACCCGATCGTGCTACGCCGCGCCGCTCGAGCTGACGTTGACCTCGTCCTGAGTGGTCATACACACGGCGGACAGGTGGCACTTCGCTCAGAACCAAGCGCTTCCGGAGGGCCACGTCGTCGTTTCTTAAAAGGTCTAGGTCGCTTGGGCAACACACAAATCTACGTCAATAGAGGTTTGGGAACAGTTGTTCTTCCCATTCGATATGGGTGCCCGCCTGAAGTTTCGCTCCTCGAACTCCGTTGTAGCTAACCTTGAGTTTGCCAGGCCCTTGTTGTTCGTTGTGAAAGCAATTACTGCCTGAATGTCTCGGATTGTAACTGTACCTAACCTCTTAACCATCTTCAGGATGGTTCTCATTCCTGTTTTCGTATCCCTGCTCTTCTACCAGAGATTTGTGCTCGCTTTAGCGGTTTTTATCCTCGCGGGTATTACCGACGGCTTGGATGGCCTCCTCGCGAGGAGATTCAACCAAAAGTCACAACTTGGCACAATCCTCGACCCGATTGCCGACAAAATGATGATGATCACTTCGTTTGTCGTGCTTTCGATGCGCACTGTCTTTCCTCAGCCAATGCCTTCACATCTGCCAATTCCTTTTTGGGTGATGATCGCGGTAATCAGTCGCGACGTTTTCATCCTGGTGGGTGCGGCGGCGATCAATATTGTCACCGGTTTCCGTGGATTTCGACCCTCTTTACTCGGAAAGATAAACACCACCGTTCAGATAGTTGCCATTGGGATAATTATGTTGGCGGCAAGTTTTCCTTACGGAACGGGCTATTACCTGCCCAGTGTCTACGCAGTAGTCTTCATTTTTGCCGTCCTCTCGGGCGGTCATTACGTATTTTTTGTTTCGAAGTTACTGAATGAAGACCGCCGATAAAAGCACCCACGAGCCAAGAATAAGCCTGAAATAGTACAAGTAAGGAAGGGTGGTTTACCCCGCTGCTGGGCCTGAGCACGTCTCATAGGAACCAGCGGGGGTAAACCACCCTTCCTTACTTGCACTAACTTAGGGGCTCGGAGCGTTCTGCATGAACCAACA
>QHXL01000058.1:0-2665 GCA_003222935.1 Acidobacteriota bacterium | reverse complement strand
ATTGGCAACGCATTCAGTTGGAAGCGGGAAGCTGATGTCATTGTGAGCTGAATGACGAACACAAAACTCGATAGATAGCGCTTTTTGGAGATCAAAAGAAGATGAGCAAGATTATTGGAATTGACTTAGGAACCACCAACTCCGTCGTGGCAGTGATGGAAGGCGGTGAGCCAACCGTTATTACCAACTCCGAAGGAGGCCGAACGACGCCTTCTGTGGTTGCCTTTACGAAAGACGGCAACCGCCTGGTCGGTCAGGTTGCCAAGCGTCAGGCCGTTACCAATCCGGAGAACACGGTTTATTCAATCAAGCGATTCATGGGACGTCGCTATAACGAAGTATCGGAAGAAATCAAACAGGTTCCCTACAAGGTTCAAAGCGCCGGTGGTAGCGGCGACGTGCGAATTGGAGCGGGGGACAAGGACTGGAGCCCACCGGAGATCTCGGCCATCATCCTGCAGAAGATGAAGCAGTCTGGTGCCGGCTTACTTCAACGATTCGCAGCGCCAGGCGACTAAAGACGCCGGCAAAATCGCGGGCCTGGAAGTAATGCGCATTGTTAACGAGCCAACCGCAGCTGCATTGGCCTACGGTCTGGACAAGAAGAAAGATGAAACAATCGCAGTGTTCGACTTCGGCGGTGGAACGTTCGACGTTTCAATTCTCGAAGTTGGCGAAGGCGTCGTCGAAGTGAAATCAACAAATGGTGATACGCACCTCGGTGGCGACGACATCGACGAGCGACTCATCGAATGGATTATTGAAGAGTTCAAGAAAGACCAGGGTATCGATCTTTCCAACGACAAGATGGCGTTACAGCGTTTGAAGGAAGCCGCTGAGAAAGCCAAGATCGAATTGTCGAGCACGATGGAAACAGAAGTTAACCTTCCCTTCGTGACGGCTGATCAGTCGGGGCCGAAGCACCTCGCGATGAAATTGACGCGAGCTCGTTTTGAGCAGTTGGTTGATCCAATTCTTACGCGCTTACGACATCCTGTTGAGCAGGCTCTTAAAGATGCTGGACTGGATACCAAGAAGATCGACGAAGTCGTTCTCGTTGGTGGTTCAACTCGTATCCCGAAGGTTCAGGAAATCGTGAAAGAAATGTTCGGCAAAGAACCGAACAAGAGCGTCAATCCTGACGAAGTAGTGGCGATTGGTGCTGCAGTTCAGGCAGGTGTTCTTTCAGGTGAGAAGACTGACATTCTCTTACTCGACGTTACACCACTCAGCCTCGGCATCGAAACACTTGGCGGCGTTTTCACGAAACTGATCGAACGCAATACAACCATCCCAACACGCAAATCGGAAATCTTCTCGACAGCATCCGACAATCAAACTTCGGTTGAAGTACACGTGCTTCAGGGTGAACGTCCGATGGCGGGTGATAACCGCACGTTGGGTAAGTTTCACTTAATCGGTATTCCGCCGGCACCCCGTGGCATGCCGCAAGTTGAAGTAACGTTCGATCTCGACGCGAACGGCATTGTTAATGTGTCTGCCAAAGACATGGGAACCGGTCGGGAGCAGAAGATAACGATTACAGCTTCTTCTGGTCTTTCTAAAGACGAAATCGACAAGATGATGAAAGATGCGGAATCGCATTCTTCCGACGACGCTCGAAAGCGTGAAGAAATCGAAGCACGCAATAAGCTCGACGGTCTTGTCTACCAAATGGAGAAGACGGTAGCGGACAATCGCGAGAAGGTCGGAGCCGTTGCTGGTGAAGTTGAGACTGCGATTGCTGACGCCAAGAAAGCTTTGGTTGATGGTGGAGTCGAAAATCTCAACAACGCTTTCAATAACTTGCAGACTGCTTCGCACAAGTTAGCCGAAGCACTCTATCAGCAGGCGCCATCGGCCGAGGCTGGGGCAAGCGAAGATCAGGCATCTGCTGCAGGAGCATCTTCGGGTGGCGGCGGTGGTGACGACAACGTCATCGACGCTGAATACGTCGATGTCGATGAAGAAAAGAAGTAAGACAGTATTAAAGATTGCAGATTGAAGAGGCGGAGACAAGTTTTCCTCCGCCTCTTCTAGCGAGTGGCACAGACTTCAGTCTGTGATGGTTGGATTGAAGTTCACTCGGGTAAATGTAGTTGTTTGGATGAAGTAGCTGGAAGTTGATCGACACAGACTGAAGTCTGTGCCACTCGCTATCTATGGCCAACAAGGACTATTACGAAATCCTCGGTGTAAAGCGCGACGCTAAGCCAGACGAGATCAAGAAGGCTTATCGACGACTCGCGCGCAAGTATCACCCTGATGTGAATCCGGGTGATAAAGCTGCCGAAGAACGCTTCAAGTTAACTTCGGAAGCACACGACGTGCTTTCCGATCCGAAGAAGCGAAGTGTTTACGATCGATTTGGCCAGTACTCCGATAACCTCGCTGATGCTGCCGCAAGAGGTGCTGGTCCAGGTGGCGCCCCGCGCACACCTCCCGGGTTCGACTTCACTGGGTTTGACTGGGGCAGCGCGACTGGAGGGCCGAGTGGCGGCGGCACAGGTGGAAGTAGTTTCAGAGACATATTCGCCGACTTGTTCGGTGGTGGTGCGAAGGAAAAAGAACCTCCTCGACCACAACCAAAAAAGGGCAACGACATCGAGATGCCGTTGGCTTTGTCATTCGAAGAAGCCATCAAGGGTTTGACAACAAACATTAC
>QHXL01000057.1:4364-6553 GCA_003222935.1 Acidobacteriota bacterium | reverse complement strand
GTTAACTCCGACTGAATACATCGATGGATTATTTGGGACTGCAGGAATCACACCTTTGCCGAGTGAAAGAGCAGCAGCGATCGCAGAGTTCGGTGTGGCGCCGACCTCTGCTGATCTGCTGGCACGTGCGCGAGTATTGCGAGGTGTGGCCGAGACTGCGGTTTTCAGTCAACAGGAATTCAACAGGGCCTTTGTGCTTATGCAGTACTTCGGTTACCTGCGTCGAGATCCCAATGTGGCACCTGACTCAGACTTCGCTGGGTATGAATTCTGGCTGGCAAAGCTAAACCAGTTCAATGGCAACTTCATCGATGCTGAAATGGTGAAAGCATTTCTGGTTTCGTCCGAATATCGTCACAGGTTTGGTCCTTAAATCTTGTCAACTATCAAAGTAACTTGCGGACAAGTTGTGCCACACTATTCCCACAGGCTAACAAAGGAAATAGTCTCGCCTTCGGGCCCCGCTGTGCTCATTTTTGTCGACTCGGATGGGCCAGTTCCCTGCTTGAGCTGCTCACTCTTCACCGATCCAAACCTCCTCAATCCAGCTAGCAAGGTCAGGCCACTTCTCATCTGTCGAACCGTTGTGCGACCAAAAGCAAACCTCGCCATCCTTGTTTAGACAATAGTAGTCGCCATTGTCTTCACAGATCGGAAGAAGATCACGCGGCAATTCCATCTCGGACCAGGCTGATTCAGCAAGCTCAGTCAGGTGTAGATACCCAGCATCGGGGATGACAACCGCCGGCTCGAGACTACCGTAGACGACATCACTGGCCTCGAGTAGATACTTCCGGTAGTCCGGCGGAAATTTCATCTTAAGTTTTCTTTCCGCAGCCTCGACCTGGATTTGTGTAGGTAAACTGAGCGGCTCAGGCACTGGTTCGTTCAAACGCCGGAGTTCAGCTATCACATCTGTAAGTTTCATATTCTCGCTTTCCTTCGACAGCAGTGACTTAAAGTCGTATCACATCGCCGGTATCGTTGTCAGGATAATTCATCCGCAGTACTATGTTGGTCTAATCAGCCAACATAGTCACTTAATCGGTTGCTTTGGCATTTTAGACTTATGCACGTCTTACGCAGCTCAAATATTCATTTTTTTGGAACGTCCGTCACCTCCCACAAGGCTTGTACGTGTATGCCCGGGGGATGACGACTTAGCCAAATCGTATTTGGTCAACGAGGTCGTCATCCACCGAGGATGACGACCTTTTAGTTTTTACTGAAGTGAACTGTGAGGGACCGATGGAATTTCAACAACTAGAGATGTTCGCCGCAGTGGTGGAAGAAGGAAGCATTTCTCGGGCTGCAAAGCGGGTCTGCCGAACGGGGGCCGCCGTAAGCATTGCGCTCAAGAAATTGGAAGATGAGATGGTTACACCCCTTTTTGAGAGAGGTGAACGAAATAGCCACCAACTCACAGCTTCTGGCACGTCGCTATATGAACACGCAAGACGCATCCTCGAATTGCGTCGTGAAGCTGAGACTGCGGTGAAGCGCTCGTCACATGACTTGACGCTCCGAATCGGAACACATGAAACCACAAGTCTATACTTGTTGCCCTCTTTAATGGCACGCCTTAGCAAGACGCATCCCGCAACTAAAACGGAACTCATTTGCGGGAACGCCGACAAGTTGCTACTTGCGTTAGCGAATCGCGCAATAGAACTGGCACTGATTGGAGATGCGCCAACCGATACCGAATTGGATACTTATATGCTCAGGAGAGAGGAGTTGGTTGTGATTGCTAACCCAAACCATCGCCTGGCCGGGCGTCAACAAATAAGCATTAAGGATCTTCGTGACGAATATCTTATTGTTCAGGGAACAAAATCAATGTTGCGAGAGAGGATTGTCCAGGCACTTCGAGCGTCGAAGATCCCGTTCAACTTCGGCGTAGAGAACGTCGGCATCGAAGCAATTAAGCGCATGGTGAGTAATGGACTCGGCGTTGGTTTTGTACCAACGATGTGCGTGAGCGAAGAAGTAATGAATGGAAAACTAGTTGCTCTTAAAGTCGCTGATCTTCGTACCGACTGGAACATCTCTATGGTTTGGCGAAAAGATCATTCCCTCTCACGTATCGCCCGGGAGTTTGTCGACCTCATTAGACCTTCACGAGACTCAGCCACGACAATGGTAAACAGTCGCAGGATTGATCCAAACCGCTCACGCAAGGCGATTCA
>QHXL01000057.1:0-4350 GCA_003222935.1 Acidobacteriota bacterium | reverse complement strand
CGGGAGGCGGGACGAATTTCTCACAATAGTCTACGAAAGACCGAGCCTTCATAAGCAGAGTGTTAGCTGCTGTTTCAGTTGGACTGTAACCCCGGAGCTCAACGAAGCGAGAAGATAACTCTTGCCACTCTCCATTAGTCTGACCCGACAATACGAATAAGTTCTCAAACTCCCACAACGCTTCATCGTCAGTAAAAGGATCAACCAGACGCTGATAGAGAGGCACACGTGCAGCGGCTGCCGCAGCCTCATAAGCAACCAGAAGCACGTGTGCGTATTCTTGGTGATAGAAGAACGCGTCTCCTTGAGCAAGCAATTCCCGCGCCCGCTCGATGGTTGGAACGCTTTCCGCCACTGTCGAACCAGCACACTCGCCTTTTACTCCCTGACGAACAGCGAACCGTTCGTTTTCATGCCCGTAGTCGTCATAGAAACTCGGGTCTTGCGCGAACTCAGGGACTTGCCGCCAGGGCTCCAGTAAGTTGTGGATTCGCTTTTCACCAACACGCGCGACAAACTCATTGAATGACTCCTCCCCGTTCTTCTCACCTTGATAGAAACTCAGCAGCGTCTCAGTTACCTGGGTGCAATTCCTGGCTGGAAACTTTCCGACGAGTTGCGCTATCTGCGCAGAACCGGGATTAGTCTGACCGCCCAATGAGATCAGGTACGCAGGCACAGTGCGACCGTCGTGCGAAAGCGCGGCCGCATGAAACCCAATGTTTGCCACCGTGTGTTGGGCGCAACCATTCGGACAGCCGGAGATTTTGATTTTCAGGTCTCGCGCCAGCTCACGATAATTCGCCATGCCATTATCAAAGGAATCAGAGATTGCCGTGCCGAGACCTTTGGCCGAAGCGATACCGAGTCGGCAAGTGTCAGAACCAGGACAAGTCGTCACATCGACAACCGTTCCAACACCTTCTTCGGCTGCGTCAATTTGTTTTAGTGAACGATGCAGGTCGAACAATCTGTCTTCATTCACCCAGGGCAGAAAGACGTTTTGGTCAATTGAAGTTCGTAGCTCACCTGACGAGAACTCGCGCGCAATCTTCGCAAGGCTGCGCGCACGAGTCGACGTGATGTCTCCCAGCTTAAGTCGCACAAGCACACCACGATATCCATCAAGCTTGTGCTCGATAACAGCATCACGCGCCCACGACTGAAACTCGGACCCCTGAATGCGCGGATCGATTACTCTGAACCTGTGAGCGCCCGCACGCTGCGATGTTTGCGGTGCCGCTTCGTCCAGGGTGTTGTCGAAGTGAATTGGACCAACGCGCTCGCGTTCCTCATTAAGCGCTAATACAAACGAGTCCCACCCCATCGACTGAACGAGGAACTTCATTCGGGCTTTCATCCGCGCTTTACGTTCACCGTAGCGATCAAAGAGGCGGAGAATGGATGCGGCCAGGTTGAAGATCTCCTCGGCGGGAAGAAAATCCGTATAGAGCTGTGCTAAATGAGGAGCGGCGCCCAACCCTCCGCCAAGAAAAACTCGGAAGCCACGCCTCACTATTTCGTTACGAGTTTCCGTAGTGGCCCAGAAACCAATGTCGTGGATTCGCAGTGCAGAGTGATCTTCGGAGCAACCTTCAAAAGTGATTTTGAACTTCCGACCCAGATTCTGGTTGAACTTATTTCGGACCAGGTAGCGAAACAAGCGTTCCGCATAAGGCCGCACATCGAACGGTTCTGTTGCTGAAGTACCGGCACGATAGCAAGCAGTAATGTTTCTTACTGTGTTTCCACAAGCTTCGCGGGTTGTGATTCCAACGTCCGCAAGAAAACGAAGTAGCGTTGGAGTCTCGTCCAGGCTGACATAGTAGATCTGGGCATCCTCCCTGGTCGTGAAGTGAATGAAGCTGCTGCCAAAGCGATCGGAAGCATCGGCAAGTCCCTCGAGTTGATCAGCCGTGAGATAGCCGCCGGGGATCTTGATGCGTTGCATCTGCACGCCTTCCTGACGCTGTGCGTAGGTACCGAAATGCAATCGCACCTTCTGCATCTTTGTTTCATCTAACTCGCCACTCCGATACTTCGCGATCTGTTCTTCATACCAGGTCAATTCGTCTTGAACGTAAGTGGGTACAAGCGCGTGTGAACTTGAATCGTCGATCAGCGGTGTAATCATCATAAGACCTCAACCAACTGCTGTCTTCTCAAGAGCCCACGATCTTCTAACGCGGCTATGATTCTGTTTGCACTCTCTGCTACCGATTCGCTGTCTGTCTTCACTAGTACCTCCGGATTCAAAGGCTCTTCGTATGGATCAGACACTCCAGTGAACTCTTGAATTTCTCCTGCGAGCGCTTTTTTGTAGAGTCCTTTAACATCCCTTTCGACCAGGACCTCGATAGGACACTGCACATAGACCTCAATGAACTCAGAGCCATCGGAGGTGATTGACTGACGCACTTCATCTCGAACCTCTCGATAAGGGGAAATTGCTGACGCGATTACTCCCACACCATTGCGAGAAAGCAGCCGACTAACGTAGCCAATACGTCTGATGTTGGTGTCGCGATCTTCCTTAGAAAAGCCGAGCCCTTTTGAAAGATTTGTGCGCACCTCGTCACCATCAAGCAATTCAATGTTG
This sequence comes from Acidobacteriota bacterium, assembly GCA_003222935.1. GTDB lineage: Bacteria > Acidobacteriota > Blastocatellia > Pyrinomonadales > Pyrinomonadaceae > PSRF01. Next base: position 1,751 of record QHXL01000057.1, on the reverse strand, counting down.
ATGTCAGAAGCCCTCAGTTCATTGACAATCGATTGGGCCACAGTGGTCTTCCCTGCCCCTGATAGTCCGGTAAGCCAAACTGTAAAACCTCGGTTTCGTGTCATTAGTTATTCCTTCCCGAGGCGGTGACCAGCGGAGATCCTGCGGCTACTCGATAAGCATCAATCAAAACACGCGCCACTTCCGGTCTTGAGAATTCAACAGGCAGTAGCTCGCCTGCTGATAATAGTTCGCGCACTTTGGTCCCTGAAAGGGTGACGTGATTTGTGGACTCATGGGGGCAGGTCTTTAAAGACGCCATGGCCCCGCACGTTTGGCAGTAAAAAGTATGGTCAAAAAACAGCGGCGTAATTCCGAGCTCCGAAGCTTCAAACTCGTCAAAGATGTGGTGCGCATCATAGGTCCCGTAATAGTTGCCCACGCCGGCGTGATCGCGACCGACAATGAAATGCGAGCAGCCGTAATTCTTACGGATCAATGCATGAAAGACAGCTTCGCGTGGGCCTGCATAACGCATCGCAGCTGGCATCACAGATAAAACAGTGCGTGTAGCGGGATAGTACTTCGCGAGAATTTCTTCGTATGAACGCATTCTGACGTCAGCAGGCACATCGTCCGATTTGGTATCACCGACGAGGGGATGAAGCAGAAGGCCATCGGCAATCTCGAGTGCGCATTTCTGAATGTATTCATGTGCGCGATGTACGGGATTGCGGGTCTGAAAGGCAACGACGCGGCGCCAGCCACGTTCGCTGAACACTGAACGAGTCGCCGAAGGGTCTAAGCGATACTGTTGAAACGAGGTATTCGCCGGACGGTTCAGCAAACTAATCGGCCCCGCCAATAGCCAATCACCTTGAGCCAAAAGCGCTGCCACACCAGGATGCGCACGATCTGTCGTTCCATAGACAGCTTGCGCTTCTCGTTCTTTGTCGTAGGTAAACTTTTCGGTTATGTGAAGAATACCGAGGAGATGATCATCATCATACAGCGATACTTCCGATGGGCCTTTCAAACCGTCCGCTACGTCTGTGCTTACCGCCAGTGTGACAGGAATGGGCCAGACAACTCCATTTACTAACTTCATGTGATCGCGAACAGACGTGTAGTCAGCCTCATTGAGAAAGCCATCAAGCGGGGAGTAGCCACCAATGGCCAGCATCAGTAGATCTGAAACCTGACGGCTACTTAGTTGAACCTTTGGCAACGTGGTCGCCTTCGTTAAGAGTTCTTCGCGTTCACTACCCTGAATTTCGCGATTGACCAGGGTGCCGCCGTGGGGGTTTATCAGTTTCATCTACTTTTCGTTCCTTTGAGTTGAATTAAAACTTAACTACTCATGCAGTCCACATTCTGTCTTTGCCGTGCCGCGCCAACGGCCGGCTCGTTCTGGCTCACCGATCTGGACAAGCGTCGTACATGGTTGACAACCGATTGAGCGATAGCCCGAGTCATAAAGCTGGTTGTAGGGAACATCGTGCTCGTTGATATAGCGCCACACATCGTGGCGGGACCAGGCGGCGAGCGGGTTAATCTTGATCAACTCAAACTGTCGATCTGGCTCAACAACACGCGCACCGGCACGAGCGGGTGTTTGTTCACGTCGAATGGCTGTGATCCACGCTCTCAATCCAGACAAAATCTCTCGCAACGGATCAACTTTTCGCAGGCGACAACAGACGTCGGGCTCTCGTTCCCAAAGTCGTTCACCGTAACTGGTCGCTTGTGCAGCAAGTGACAATCGTGACGTG
>QHXL01000056.1 GCA_003222935.1 Acidobacteriota bacterium | reverse complement strand
AGGCGACATTAAGAAGGAACAGGTAAAGTGGACTAAGCTCGGCTGGCAGGGCGGCTTCTCTTCTCCGGTAATCGACGGCGAACGCTTCTATCACATCGATAACAGCGCGAACATTGCGGCCTTCGATCTCAATACAGGAAACCAGCTTTGGTTACAAAACCTCGGTACGATTCAGAAAGCATCACCAGTATTCGCCGATGGCAAGCTGTACGTCGGCACCGAGAATGGAAAGTTTTATATCCTCAAACCAAGCGCTACGGGTTGTGAGATTCTCGATCAGGATCAACTGGGCACTGAAGCCTTGCCGGAAGCAATCATCGCTTCAGTAGCTGTTTCAAACGGTCGCGTCTACCTCGTTTCAGATGCCGGCCTTTACTGTATCGGAAAGAAGACCAACGGTGCGACAAATCAAACTGCGCCAGTCGATGGCATAGTTCAGGTTGTTCCGACCGAGTTGATTTTGAAACCCGGTGAGAAGGTCAACTTCCGAGCGAGACTGTTTGATGAACAAGGTCGTTTCATTCGTGAAGAACCTGCTGCAACGTGGTCGCTTGATCAACTACAGGGAACGATAACTAATGGTCAACTTACCATCGGCAATGACGCCATTCAGCAAGCGGGATTAGTTAAAGCTACGGTTGGTAACATTAGCGGTTCGGCGAGTGTAAGAGTGTTTCCACCACTTCCCTGGAGTGAAAACTTCGATGCAATGGCCGTTAACAGCGTTCCTCCAACGTGGGTAAACGCAACGCTCAAATTTAAGGTTGGCGAAATCGACGGGAAAAAGGTGCTAGTAAAAACAACCGAAGGATCGTCGCTACTCAGTCGCGCACGGGCGTACTTTGGGCCATCGGACTTTTCCAATTACACCGTTGAAGCCGATATCAACAGCACCCTTCGGCGCCGACAACAAGGAGACGGCGGAGTAATTGCCCAACGTTACGCGTTGGCTCTCTACGGCAACAGTCAAATGCTTCACCTCGAGCCATGGCAACCTGAAACTGCTCGGACAGTCTCAATTCCATTCGCGTGGAAACCTGACACCTGGTATCGAATGAAACTTGAGGTGCAGAACCTGCCTGACGGAAAGGTTCGAGCACGCGGCAAGGTTTGGCTCGCCAGCGAGACGGAACCGGCAGCATGGATGATTGAGCGGATCGATCCCATCCCGAATCGACAAGGCGCACCTGGTATTTATGGAAGCGCGCTGTCAGAACTTTACTTTGACAACATCAAAGTCTATCGAAACAACTAGGCAGCTTGAAAAGAGGAATTAGATAACAATCATGAAAAGAACTACCAATCGGAACCCTGGTAACCGAAAAACAATAGCAATCATCTTCGGTCTCCTCGGCCTCTTCGTCACTTCACTCGTGCCTGGTGCCCGCTGCTTTCTGCCCTCTGCTGCCGCTGCCGATCCTGGCAACGGCGACTGGCCCATGTGGGGCGGCACCCCCGATCGCAACATGGTGTCCAACATGAAAGGGCTACCCACCAGCTGGGACGTGAAGGAGAAAAAGAACGTCAAGTGGATTGCCCAGCTAGGCTCGCAAACATACGGAAACGCGGTCGTATCGGGCGGCACCATCTTTGTCGGCACTAATAACGAAGGAGTACGCGATCCGAAGATCACCGGCGACAAGGGTGTCTTGATGGCATTTCGTGAGTCAAACGGTGAGTTTTTATGGCAGATGGTCCACGACAAGCTAGTGGCTGGTCGAGTTAACGACTGGCCGTACCAGGGAATCGCATCTTCACCAATAGTCGAAGGCGATCGTGTTTACTACGTCTCCAATCGAGCTGAATTGATGTGTCTCGACACCCAGGGCTTTCGCGACAAGGAGAACGACGGCCCGGTTACTGACGAAAAGCTCACCGGCGAATTTAGTGGTGACGTTGTCTGGCGCTTCGACATGATGGAAGAGGTTGGTTCACTACCACATAATCTTGCCAACTCTTCACCGGTGATCTATGGCGATCTAATCTTCGTCAGTACTTCCAACGGCCAGGATGAAAGCCACGTAAATATTCCATCACCAAAAGCTCCGGCCATCATTGCGATCAACAAGAAGACCGGCAAGCTCGTCTGGGAAGACAATTCAGTCACAGACAAAATCCTGCACGGTCAATGGAGTTCTCCAACGGTGGGAACAATCGGCGGCGTGGTCCAGGTAGTTCACGGCCAGGGCGACGGTTGGATTCGTGGATATGAAGCGCTAACCGGAAAGAAACTTTGGGAGTTTGATACTAATCCGAAAGCTTCAGTCTGGCCTAAGACGCGCAACGAGCTGATCAGCACACCGGTGGTGTTTGAAGATCGAGTCTACATCTCCAATGGTCAGGATCCGGAGCACGGCGAAGGTGTGGGCCATATGTACTGCATCGACGCGACTAAACGTGGTGACATTACTACGACCGGCCTGGTCTGGCATTACGACAAGATCCGTCGCTCAATCTCAACTCCAGCGATCAAGGATGGCATCGTCTACCAGGCAGACTTCAGTGGTTTTCTCCATGCCTTAGACGCCAAGACTGGCGCGGTGTACTGGGTTCACGATCTGTTTGCTGCGGTTTGGGGCTCACCTTTGCTGGTCGATGGAAAAATCTACATCGGAGACGAGGATGGTGACGTTGCCATCTTGCAAGAAGGCAAAATAAAAAAGGTCATCGCCGAGATCAACATGGGCAGTTCCGTCTATTCGACGGCGGTGCCTGCACACGGAGTGCTGTTCATTTCAAATCGGAATCAACTGATAGCGCTTTCCGAAACGGCTGCACCAAAACCGTCGGCAACAGCGAAGACGCCGTAGTAGAAAAGTCGGAACTCTTTATACATGCTGGCCAATTTCGACTTTCAACCTCGCACTCGCACCGTCTTCGGAGCGGGCGTAATTGGACGACTTGGCGAATTAAGTAGAGAGCTCGGCTTCAGGCGCACGCTGCTGGTTGCCGATCATGGTTTGGTCGCTTCTGGTCACGTTCAGGAAGCCGTGTCACCATTACGTGCGTCCGGTATTGAAGTAATCGAGTTTCACGAGTTCGACGTCAATCCCGACACGAAGATGGTCGAGGCCGGCCGAGCTTTCGCGGCACCGCTCGAAATCGATTCAATTATTGCCCTTGGCGGTGGTAGTTCGCTCGACTGCGCCAAGGGCATTAATTTCCTGCTGACCAACGGCGGTCAAATGCGTGATTACCACGGTTACGGCAAAGCGCGCGAGCCAATGCTGCCTATGATCGGGATCCCAACCACTTCAGGAACCGGGAGCGAAGCACAAACATACGCGTTGATTTCCGACGCCGATACTCACGTCAAGTTTGCCTGCGGCGATCATCGACTCGCCTTTCGCATCGCTTTACTGGATCCGGCATTAACGATTTCTCAACCGCAGGGAGTTACAGCCGCGACCGGCTTTGACGCGATCGCACACGCGGTCGAGACGTTCGTCAGTACAAAACGTAATCCATTGTCAGCGTTACTCTCGCGCGAAGCATGGCGGCTGCTCGAAGGTAATTACGAACGGGTGCTGAGTCGTCCCGATGATCTCGAAGCTCGCGGTTCAATGCAGCTGGGCGCGCATTACGCCGGGATGGCGATTGAGAATTCGATGTTGGGCGCCACCCACGCACGTGCGAACCCTTTAACGGCCCATTACGGAACAACTCATGGTGCAGCCATCGCTCTGCTGTTGCCGTCTGTGGTGAGGTGGAACGGTGTCGTTGCCGGCGACGGGTATGCGGAGTTGTTACAACTCTCAACGGTAAATGACTCTTCTTCTGATCCTGCCGATCGTTTAGCTTCTCGTCTTGAAGAGTTAGCGACGGCCGGGAGCTTACGCAACACTCTGCGCAATGCTGGAGTTCCTTCCGCCGATCTGTCGATGCTTGCGGGTGAAGCCGCTGAGCAATGGACGGGACAGTTCAATCCAAGACCGTTTGATATCAATGGGGCATTAGAGGTTTATCAATGCGCGTACTAACTATTCTCTGTGCTATCTCTACGTTCTCTGTGTCTCTGTGGTTAAGATTTGCCCGCACTAAGATCACCACAGAGACACAGAGAGCACGGAGATTACACAGAGTTCTCATCCTTGCTATTCTGCTCTGCCCGTTATCAACAAACGCACAAGAAACACCTGCTGACAACTGGTCGCAGTTTCGTGGCAATTCACGCTTGAGTGGAGTTTCAGATTCGCGGGTTCCGGCCGACATCAAACTGCTTTGGACCTACGAAGCAGGAGATTCGATCGAATCATCGGCGGCAATAGTCGGCAGTACTGTCTTTGTAGGATCACAAAAAGGCGAACTCACGTCGCTCAACCTCGACAATGGATCGGTCTATTGGAAGTACAAGATTGACGATCCCATCGGAGAGTCTTCGCCGGCTTACAGCTCCAACGTCGTCTATATTGGCGATCTTGGCGGCTGGCTGCACGCAGTGAACGCTACGGACGGAAAAAAAATCTGGGCTTACAAAACCGGAAGCGAGATTAAGTCTTCTCCGGTGATCGTCGGTGATCGAGTGCTGATTGGTTCTTACGACGAGAACCTTTACTGCATCTCGACTCGTACGGGCGCGCTAATCTGGAAGTTCAAGACGAATGGACCTGTCCATTCGACTCCGGGCATCTATAACGGAATGGCGTTTATTGCCGGCTGCGATGAACAGTTTCGCGGAATCAGAATCTCCGACGGAAAAGAGGCGTTCAGCGTCTCGTCTGAAGCTTATACCGGCGCGTCACCGGCGATTCGTGGCGACTCGGCGTTCTATGGCACTTTCAACAATGAAGTGTTGATGGTGACTTTGAATGATCATCGAATAGGTTGGCGTTACCAACATCCGCAACGGAAATTTCCT
>QHXL01000055.1 GCA_003222935.1 Acidobacteriota bacterium | reverse complement strand
GAGTCACGACAAGCTAAAGCATATCGGACATTTAGCACTGTGTTATCTTCTGCTCCCATGGCGACTAGCTACCAATTTTTCAAACGAACTACACTTGCTATCTCGATACTTCTTTCTTTGTCGTTTGTTCACGTCTCCGCCCAGCCGACAAAACTAACTCCACATCACGTAACTCTCGCCAACGGCAAGTCGTTCAACTTGAACCTGCCTGAGAATTTTGAGATTGCGGTGGCAGTCGAAGGTCTGAAGCGTGTGCGGTTCATGGCTTTGAGCCCCGACAAACGAATTTTTGTAACCGACATGTTCAACCTGGCTGATAACAGGCGGGGCGCTGTTTACATCCTTGACGACTTTGATGAGAAGACGAAACGCTTCAAAAAAGTTACTCAGTTCATGAGTGGCCTGCGAAATCCAAACAGCGTTGCCTTTTATAAAGACTTGAACGGGACAGACTGGTTTTACCTGGCGTTAACTGATCGTCTCATTCGCTATCGTTACGAAGCGCGTTCGCTCAAACCAACAGGTCAACCCGAAACTGTTGCTACCTATCCCGACTATGGCCTGTCATACAAGTACGGCGGGTGGCATCTCACTCGCACCATAGTTTTTGGCTCAAATGGCAGGAAGCTTTACGTATCTGTCGGCAGTAGTTGCAATGCTTGTGAGGAAAAGGAAGACGTACGGGCCAGCATCATCGAGATGGATCCTGACGGAAAAAATAAACGCCACTATGCAAGTGGACTTCGTAATGCCGTTGGGATGCGCTGGATCGACAACCAATTAGTGGTCACAAACATGGGCGCCGATCACCTTGGGCTGAACAAGCCCGACGATACTATGGGGACGGTCAAGGACAGTACAAACTATGGTTGGCCTTTTTGTTATCAATCCGGATCGAAGGTATTTGTGGATCAGAAGTTGAACCCGGGCGGTGCTAAGTTTGACTGTCAGAAATCACCTCCTCTCAATGTGCCATTAGGAGCACATACGGCTCCACTTGGCCTGGAATACTTCAAGTCTGGTCCGGCTGAATTGAGTAAGTCGTTCCTGGTCGCGCTTCACGGATCGACGAACAAACGCATTGCGCATGGCTATCGAGTGGTGCGAGTTGGCGCTGGAATGAAGACGACGCAGGACTTCATCACTGGATTTCTTCAGAATGGCGTGGTGAGCGGTCGACCATGTGACATCTTTGCCTTCGGCGATGGTTTTCTCTTAACTGACGACAACGCCGGCGTCATTTATTACGTCTTCCCCAAATAGTAATATCCGATATGCTTTAGAGCCTCTTGCAAAAGCCAGGACGAGGAGAAAAAGGAAATATAGTTAAGTACAAGTAAGGAAGGGCGGTTTACCCCCGCTGGCCTAACCAAGAGCTACCTCAGGGTTCTTCCAGCCAGGCCAGCGGGGGTAAACCGCCCTTCCTTACTTGTACTTAACTATATTTCCTTTTTCTCCTCGTCCTGGCTTTTGCAAGAGGCTCTAAAGCATATCGGACATTCGGCAAACCTGCGTTAGAATGCGTGCCAGCCGTTGCCAACCCGTTTTACCGAAAGGAACACAACATGCGACTCCGTATCTCGCTTCTGGTTCTCTTTGTAATTTTCGTAACCCCAACATTCGCCCAGAAGCGCAACATCACCGAAAAAGATCTGTTCAATTTCAACTGGATCGCAGACCCACAGGTCTCGCCTGATGGCTCGCGCATCGCTTTTATGAAGGTGACAGTCAACGATAGAAAGGATGGTTACAACACGGCCATCTGGACTGTCATGACTGCAAACGGCGAAATGCGACAATTAACAACCGGAACACGAGACTCCTCGCCACGTTGGTCTCCTGATGGAAACTACTTGTGCTTCGTGCGAGTTCCCGAGCGAGATGGACGACCTGATACGCCCCAACTGTTCATGCTGGCAATGGCAGGCGGCGAGTCGTTTCAGTTCACTTCTCTAACGCGCGGAGTCGGCGGACCTCAATGGTCGCCCGACGGAAAGATGATCACTTTCTACAATGGCGCCACCGCTGAAGAGTTGGCCAAGGCCCAACCTCGCAATCCGGCAACACCTTCTGCAAGTCCTGCGGCGAGCCCCACTCCACCGGAACGCGAGTCAGATGTACGCGTAATCACACGCGCAATCTATCGGTCGAACGGCGCCGGCTACGTCGACAACAAACATCCGCAGCACATCTGGGTCGTAGCTGCACCCAGGACCGGCGACGAAAAAGTAACGCCAAGGCAATTAACCAGCGGTCGCTACGATGATGGCAATGTCGCCTGGTCCAAAGACAATTCTCAGCTCTACTTCATCTCGGATCACACCGAGGAACCTTACTACGAACTAGGCAGCACCGACATTTACACAATCGCAGTTTCGGGTGGTCAACCAAACAAGCTGACTTCGTTGGATATGAATGCAGGGGCGCTCTCGGTAAGTCCTGACGGCAAGAAGTTCGCTTTCTACGGGTCCACCAACAAGCCAATCAATTCCTACACTGAGCCTGATCTCTGGGTGATGGATATTGCCCCGAATGCACAACCAAAAAATCTAACCGGGGACTTTGGTTTCGATCTGGGAGCGGGAGTCGGCGGCGATAACACCGCGCCGAGAGGTGGCGGAGGTAACCCTCCGGTATGGTCGGCGGATGGACGACGAATATTTGCGTCGTTTGCAAAGGAGGGTAGAGCAAATGTCGGGGCTTTTGATTCCACAACCGGTCGCCAAACTGATGTCACAACTGGTAACCAGGCTGTCGTGAGTTTTCGCGCGGTGCCTGACGCGTCAAAGTTTGCACTCCTCATTTCAACTCCGACGCGTATCGGCGATCTCTACCGGCTCGACGGAACTTCTGGAACTCCGAAACAACTCACAAATATCAACAACGACTTGTTCTCGAAGTTGAATCTCACCGAACCCGAGGAAGTTTGGTACACAAGCTTCGACGGCAAGAAGATCCACTCGTGGGTGCAGAAGCCACCTGACTTCGACCCGAACAAGAAGTATCCACTAATCCTGAATATACATGGTGGACCACACTCAGCTTACGGCTTCATCTTCGATCACGAATTTCAATGGATGGCAGCTAAGGGCTACGTCGTGATCTATCCCAATCCGCGTGGCAGCACGAGCTATGGCCAGGAGTTTGGAAACATCATCCAGTATAAATACCCCGGCGACGACTATAAGGATTTGATGGCGGGGGTCGACGAACTAATCAAGCGCGGCTATATCGATGAGAAACGACTTGGCGTAACCGGTGGCAGTGGCGGTGGACTGTTAACGAATTGGACCATCACCCAGACTACGCGTTTCGCTGCGGCAGTTTCACAACGCGATATTTCATCATGGACTGATTGGTGGTACACGGCCGACTTCACTCTGTTTCAACCGACGTGGTTTAAAGCGCCGCCTTTTGAAGATCCCGAAGACTACAAGGCACGCTCGCCGATAACTTACGTCACCAAGATCCAAACTCCGTTGATGTTGATACTCGGTGAAACCGACTATCGCACGCCTACCGGAAGTGGTGGTGAACAACTGTTTCGTGCGTTGAAGTATAGAAAGATCCCGACCGTAATGGTTCGCTTCCCAAATGAAACGCACGAGCTCTCGCGTTCAGGACAGCCTTGGCACCGCATCGAACGACTCCAACACATCGTCGGTTGGTTTGATAAATGGTTGTTGGGAGTAGCGAAACCTGAATACGAGGTAAGCGACGTGAGTAGCAGCAGCAGTCAGCGTTAGACCACCAGGTCAAATAGTGGCTATTACGAAGAAACCAGCTAGTTGAATAAACACCTGGTTGGAATAGTACAAGATGGAAAGGGGGCAAGCGCAGCGCGCCCCCGCCATTCTCGCCTCGTCGACGCCCCGTCCTGCTCGAGCAAATTAACCAACCCGAATGATCTCACCGATCGACGAATTTCAGCTCCGACAAATACTCTCAACTACATTTCCGAATCGATCAGTTCGAAACGTCCAACCACTCGTTGGCGGCGTAATCAATACAAATCTAAAGATCGACTTTGCGGATAACGAAGAATCAATAGTGCTTCGATTCTACCGCGATGGTGCAGATGTCTGTCGAAAGGAGTCGGCGCTCCAGGATCTGATTGCGAGTAAGGTTCGGATTCCACGCGTTCTGTATGCCAACCCGGAGGGAATCGACGGTTCCGCGGCTTTTGTCGTTAGCGAGTTCATTAAGGGCATCACGTTCCAGGAGTTAAAGCAGACGAACAATCTCGAAGCAATCAGACAGGCAGCCTACTCGGTCGGGCAAACTCTAGCTTCCATCGGTCTATTCCAATTTCAAAAGCCTGGAAGATTGGTGACGACTCCAGGCAAGTTGGAGGTTTATTCCACGACTGCTCGATACTTTTTTGGAGTCAGCGAAGTGTCAACAACGGCTCGGTTTGAAGCTTGTAGACGAGGTTCACAATTTTGTCTGGTCCTGGGTGTGGGACTTACGGAACCTTGATGATGAGCATCGTCTCGTGCATAGCGATTTCGGGAACCGAAATATTTTGGTTTCTGAAGAACGAGGGCGATGGGTTGTGGCGGCGATTATCGATTGGGAGTTTGCATTTTCTGGATCGCCACTTCTCGATGTCGGTCACTTCTTACGCTACGAAAGATTCAGTCAAAGTTTGTGTGAGCCTCACTTTTCGCAAGCCTTTGTTGCGCATGGTGGAAAGTTGCCGGACAACTGGCGCGAGCTTGTAAGGGTTATCGATCTAACTGCTCTTGTTGAATTGTTGACTCATGATGAACTGCCCGCCGATGTTGAAGCCGAGTTGCTTGAATTGACCAGGGCAACAATCGAGCAGAGGGATGTTGCCTGAGCTAACTCTTTTCGGATGAGTCTCGCTGCGGTATGATGTCGCCATTCAACTGCGGCTCGATTTCCAACCCCAAATTCCCTGTCGGTTGATCAGGCCCCTATCAAAAACAACTGAGCAGCACAGCTCCAGTCTGTGCCTGTAACAACTAATTGCAAGTGAAAGGAACCATTATGGGATTATTCGATAAAATGTTTGGCCGAGGCGCTACAGATGCCGAGCAACAACAAGGTGCACAACAACGCTTCAATGAACTCAAGCAACGCTATCAAACAGTGCTGTTCAAGACAACAAGCTCTTCATCAAAGGAATCGCTCCTTCAGAAGAAGCGAAGAATAAGTTTTGGGATCAGATCAAACTCGTGAACGCGAATGCAGATGACATCACAGCCGATATCAGTGTCGACACGAGTCGTGCGGTTGGTGCAGCCGCGGGCGGTGGTCAGGGTGCTGGCGGGCAGTCCTACGAAGTGAAGGGTGGCGACAACCTGTCGAAAATAAGCAAGCAGTTTTACGGCGATGCCAATGAGTACATGCGAATTTTCTACGCCAATCGCGATCAATTAAAGGATCCGGACAAGATCCAGGTTGGTCAGAAACTCGTAATCCCACCCGACGACAACGCTTAATGTATCGTCTGTTCGATGCTATAGCCTGTAGCCCACTCGATAAGAAAGCAGCCACGTGTCTTAGACACAAGTGGCTGTTTCTCTTTTAAGGACAACCAGCTAAAGTAAGCCGACAAGCTGAAGCTATCGGACACTATTTATGCAAAATCGAATGACACTGCGACTCCTCCTTCTAATCCTGTGCGCGGCCATAAACACCTTCGCGCAGACTGAACCGCACGGGGGCACTGTTCCCGGGCCTCCAACCAAGCCAAAAGAAACAACAACCCCCAAAGCACCTGCAGCTCCCAGGCGAACGGGAGCGCTGGATCGAATCGACGGCAAATGGTGGACGACTGGAAATGGATTTGGCGATTCCGAACTTATCCTGACGCAAAACGGCGCAAACATCACTGGCGTCATCAACTGGGCCGATGGTCGCACCGGCACACTTAACGGAACCCTCGTTGGCAAACGCCTGCAACATACATGGACCAGCGCAAATGGAGACGGCGGCGCCGGATGGCTCGAACTCAGTTGGGCGAACTTTCTCGGCGGACCATGGAAAAATGCTCGAGTGAAAGACGGTTCGTGGACACTTAATCGAATCGAAGGCCAGTGGTGTTTAAACGGAGATCGAAAACGACCAAGAACGGTGTCGCATGATGCGAAGGGTGAACTCTCGATCGTCACCGAAGACGGCACTCGTTATGGCGGCAATATGGAAGGTCCTTATTTTTGGCTCGACAACGGCGGAGATCGGATGAAGGGCGACATGTTCTACAAAGGAAACAAATTGACCTTCCCCAATGGATCGTTCTGGACGTGGTGCGGACGTTAAGGATGTTAGGCATGAGCAGCAGTTCGGCGAAAGATACATGCGCTCTGGGCAGCAATACGACGGAATGAATATTGACTAGTGAAAACACTTCCCACTATCACCTGCGAACGAGTGCTTTTGCGTCCACTCCGAACTTCAGACGTCGACGCAATTTTCACTATCTTTTCCAACCCGAAGGTAATGCGT
>QHXL01000054.1 GCA_003222935.1 Acidobacteriota bacterium | reverse complement strand
TCGTTGTACGCGGCGCCGACTCCTGTGCCCAAAGGATAGTTTGGCCACCTGTGCCAACGTTAAAGGTTGGGGCCACGTCGAAGTTGCCCGCGACGTTTGTGCCGCCAGTCAATCCATACTGGAGCACGCCGACAGTCGCGCCACCATTTCCGAGCGTGAGCTTATTGCTGTTAGTGATATTGCCGCGGAAGAAGTTGACTCGCTGAGTGACGATGCCGGTCGAAAATGAATCAATGGTTAGCCCCAGTGGATTGTCCATGCTCAGGTCAACGGTTCCGCTGGCAGTGACGGCGGTGCATGTGCCGCTGCCAGTGTAGGTCTGGGCGTTGGTACCGTTGCCAAGGAAGTAGAAGCGGCCGCCACCCGTGGGAACGGTAATCGTTCCGTTATTGAAGACCTGGTTGCCGATGACGACCCAAATGTTGGCCTGTGTATTTAGGGTCGAGCCCGCCAAAATCACAGTGTTGAGCCACGTGTTCGTCTGTGCCACAAGCAAAACGTTTTTGGCGTTAGTTACGTTGTCGATAACGAGGGTCGACACGTTGCCGCGGATGCGGAAGTCGAAATTGCCAGCGTTACCGGTTGTGCCGGCAAGGCCGACGTTTAGGATACCGCCCGTAATGTTGCCAGTGCCTGAAACCTGGTAGTCGAGTCGGTTCGCTGCGGCTGCGTTCGAATTGATCTGAACGAGGTTGATAGTTCCACCGCTCATGTTGAAGACCGAGGTCGTGGCAGTCAATCCAAACGATGCAGTCAACGAAGCATCATTACCAACCGTCGAGACGTTCACTGTTCCGTTCGTCTGTGTGTACGTTACTGAGTTCGCCGTGTTGAGTCTTCCGGCGAAGTTCACAGTCCCGCCCTGGATCGTAAAGGCTGCGCCAGATGCTCCTCCCATCGCGTTGTTTAACGTGTTCCCGACGTTCAGCACTCCCTGCGAAATTCTCAGCAAGCCATTGTTGGTCGGTGAGCCGTTCTGACCGGCGACAGTGTAGTTGGGGTTGTTGAGCCAGAAACCTGTCGTGGCCCCTATCGCATAAGCGGCGGTAGTAAAGACACGATTTGTTCCTGTGAACGTGCCGGAGATCTTCAGTGTGCCGTTCGTCAGTGTCAGGAATCCGGCTACGTCAGTGTTGACACCGAGCACCGTGAAGTTTGACGAGGTAATCTCGATAATCGACGCGGACGAGCTACCTTTGTTGACAGTTAACGAGCGCAGGTCAGTTGTCGCTCCCGTGCCGCCGAAAGTGTTGTTAGTTGCTTTGCTGAACGTGATACCGGCTCCAGCCGTGTCACCATTTGTGCTGAAGTCCAGGATACCGTTATTCGTCAGGTCGCCACCGACAGTAAGCACATGTCCTGTCTGGGTACCTGAACTTGCGGATTGGAAGGTGCCGTTGGCAGCGACGACTACGTTGAAGCCGACGTTAAGTGTTTGCGCGTTCGTCGCCTCCCATTGCAGTACGGCTGGCGTGCCGCCTGTCCCTACGTTGACTGATAAGGCTACTGCCGCCGTATCGATAGTGACTGTCGCTCCGTTGACAATGGTGACATTGTCGTTCGCAGTCGGGATTACGCCGCCGACCCACGTTGTGGGAGCGCTCCAGTTTCCGCCTGGTGCGGTTGAAGAGATATTTCCCGCAGCGCTGGTTGAAACGCTGTTCTGCGCTGGACCACCTAGGGCACCTTCCGTAACTGAGTAGACGCGATAGAAGTAGTTAGTTGAAGGCGAAACCGTATTATCGACGAAGGACGTCGCGTTCGCGGCGGTCTGCGTCAGGAAGCTGTAGTTCACACCGCCGTCGGTCGAGCGATAGATGGCGAAACCGATTTCGTTTGAAGAGTTATCAGTCCAGTTGAGCGTGGTTGTGACCGCAGCTGTGGCGGTAAAGTTCAATCCACTCGGAGCGTTCGGAACTGGCGGAGTGAAAATGTATGACGTACCGGCAGCGATAGTATTTGTCTGGGCATTGTTTGCTGCGGCATAAGAGACAGTGTTGCCTATTGTAGTGACGCTCGCGAAGTTGGTGGCGCCGCCTGCCTGGAGCCCGACCGAATAGCCGCCATCTACGGCGTTGGCGGCTTGAATTGAACCATACACAAATTGGACCACGCCGGTAGATTCAAAAAGCCAAGCCTGGAACGTCCCGTTTCCTGTACCCGCACAGCCCGCGCCTCGGGTGATCTGCATGTTCTGCCATTCGACGACAAGTTTGCGAGTCGGAGCTGCGCCAATCAGCTTGTAGTGGACCTTGCCGTTAGTGCCGGTGCATAGGTCATCCCAGTAAGCGCCAATCTTGGGTGCGTCGGTTGTAGAGGCCAGACTATTGGTGAAGCCTTGAGAAACGACCGTTGGCCCTAAACGCAATAGGCCATTTGCGTTGGCAGAAAACTGCGTCATGCGCACACCGTCATTCCAGTAGTCGAAACCAATGTTCGTCACGGCCGAAGCTGTATCGTCCGCACCGGCTCCGACAAGCTGAGATGTTCCCGTCGACATGTCCTCGAGCGCGATGGCTGAGGTCGCAGTGAATGGGTAGCTAACTGTGGTAACCAGGTTAGGACTGATGGTGCCGTTCACTTGCGCTTGAAGTTCTTCCTCCGGATTCGACTGTTTTAACGAAGTACGTCCCATAAGATCCGTCGACGCGAGCGCTTTTCCAGGCACCGTTTCCTGATCCGGTTCTGAGATGGTTACAGGTTCTGGAGTGGCTACTGGCCCTGGCAGCGGTAAAGGCCTGCCGGAAATGACACCGCGTTGTTTTTGCATGTATGCAGTTGTGCCGAAGCTAAACAGTAGACCGCAGACGCAGAGAATAATAGTAGCTCGGATAAAGAAACGCTTAACGCTGAACTGGTTCGCAAACATGCGCATGGGGGATTTTCTCCAGGGGAATGGGATGGACCACTAGTTTGGTTAGACGATTGCCCTACCTGCTTATCAAGCGCGGACAGACATAGACGTAGTACGCGCCAAAACGCCTGGCAGAGACAGTTGGTTAAATTTCGACGGCTGAGTTCGGACCCAATAGAGAGATAGCTACGCGAAGGGAGCGCTCGCTAGAAGTTTTGCGACCTGCTGGTTCTTCTTGCTTGCACGCACTATCTGGGTTGGCGTCCTGATGTTACGAAGGAAACACCGCAGAAGGGACTTAAAAGACTAGTGGGTGACTGGTAAGACAAATTCGTAAAACCGAAAGTAGGTTGGAAGCTACAGTTCAGCCTCGGTGAAGTCAAGAATATTGTCTTTGACTCATCAAAAACTGCGCACCAGTCAATTGAAAAAGGGCTCCTAACAGGAAGCCCTTCTAAATGGTGGTCTACGTACCAGGTTGGGCCTGAAGTTATTTGACACTCAATGCGTCCTTTTGTTTGTCTGCCTCGGCCCAGTCTTTCGCGGAGACGAACGACTCACTGTCATAAATCAGCACAATCGTTCCCACGCGCAACTGTTTGAACACCGCAACTGCTGCTGACATCGGAATGCGAATGCAACCGTGACTCTGAGGTAGATTCGGAACAGAAGGGTTCCCATGAATTGCCAGTCCATCGCTGAAGTAGTTGGGATAGTAAAGAAGTCCAAGCGGAGACTTTCGCCAGCCAGAAATCTTCGAATAAATTCGGAACCGGCCTCTTGGAGTATAAGCTAGACCACTCATTCGTTTTTCGCGGTAGCGCTTGTTGCTGCCCGTCGAAACGGGAAGGATTCGCTGCACCCGGCCTTCGTTATCGGTTAACAAAAGTACCTGGCGGTCGATATTTACCTCGACGTGTTTGTATCCCGAATCTTTTGGCTGAGGTGCTTCGGCGCTCATGATTGCTTCAAACTCGTCGCGAGTAAGACTTCCCGTGACTTTGCGCCCTTCCCACTTCTGAAAAACAATCAACCCATTCCTTGTCGTGCCATCAATTATTCCATCCACTCGTCCAGTGCTGTAACCCATGTCCGAGAGACGTTGTTCGGCCTCCTTTGCCCCTGAGCGAGTTAACTGATGGGGCGAAGAGTGTTTTCGCTTGTCCGTACTGGTTGAAGCGGATGCGTTAGCGGTTAGTAACAAGAGACTCAGAGTGAGCAGTATCGCGTGTTGCTTGGAATTACTCATGACAAACTCCCGTAAATCCGTTCTGGAGCGAAAGCACTGCAATCGGCTTATCCGTTACAGACAAACAAAACCTTCGGGGAAAGGGAAAGGCAGAAGCAGTTGGTCGGGATGTTTTGTGGGGCGAGTCTGCTTGTGCAGACTTTGTATGACCACACCATACGCCGCCACGTCGCGGAGATCAACGTTCTTGCAATAAGTAGGGAATCCCACGCACGGAAGTGCCGAGTTTGTTCAAGTCTGACCTACAAGGAACGCCCGAGCTCGATCAAATACCACCAACGGCACAGTTGGTGGATTGTTCAAGTCCAGCCTACAAGGAGAGCGCCGGTGTGAACCTTCGATTT
>QHXL01000166.1 GCA_003222935.1 Acidobacteriota bacterium | reverse complement strand
GCACATACTCGAGCCTGTAATTGCAAAAGTACCGGACGGCGCAGGTCATGAAACCAGTGGTGAAGAGCCAAAGTTACTTTCTGCACCGCCACAAGAAACGGATGCGGCACCAGCGATTCATCCACTATCTGAATCAACTAGCGCTACCGGTCACGCTGTTCATTCGGCGGAAGAGATAAGTGCCGAACGTCTGCTGGCACTTCTTTCGGTAATGATCGCACTGGCAGGAATCGGGATCGGCTGGGTCGTCTTCCAGAAACGGCCGCTATTGCAAATGCCGAGCGTGCTCGAGAACAAATACTACGTCGACGAAATATACGACGCTACGCTTATCAACCCGATTACAGCTATTTCACGAGAAGGGCTCTGGAAGATTGTGGACCAGGGCGTTATCGATGGAATTCTCCATTCAATTGGCGAAGCCGTAACGGAAGCAGGAAGGCTTTTGCGTTATATGCAAGCCGGGTTGGTGCGTGGCTATGCAGCAATCATTCTCTTTGGAGCTTTAGTGCTGGTTGGAGTTTTTGCCTATTTCAGCCATGTGTTTACACGGTAGTCTATGCCGCATTTACTGACCATACTGATTCTACTGCCGGTTATTGGAGCTGTTGCGTCTGTGCTCTACAGTTTTACGCCGAGCAAACGTGAAGAGCACTACAAATGGATTGCACTCGTCACGACGGTTGCGACCTTTATCATTTCCCTGTTTCTGCTGACTGGATTAGGTGATAACAGCGCTAACTTCAGATTTGAAGAGAACGTTTTATGGATCGGGTCGATTGGTACGCGTTATCACGTCGCCGTCGATGGCATTAGCCTCTGGCTCGTACTGTTAACGACGCTGCTAATGCCGATCGCGATCCTTTCAAGTTGGACCGCAATCAAGAAACGACAACTCGCGTATTACGTCTTCCTTTTGATTCTGGCCTCCGCAATGATGGGAGTTTTTGTATCACTCGATCTGCTGCTGTTCTATTTATTCTTTGAAGCTTCACTAATTCCAATGTTCTTCCTGATCGGAATCTGGGGAGGCGACCGCAGGATCTACGCGGCAATCAAGTTCTTTATTTACACGGCAGTCGGCAGCCTGTTGATGTTGGTCGGGATTATCTATCTCTATTTCCATTACCAGACGTTCGACTACGTCACCCTGATTCAGGCGATTTCTTCGCAGCCACTGGATCCAAAAGCAGAGTTCTTTCTATTCGCGGCGTTCGGGCTGGCGTTTAGTATCAAGGTTCCACTGTTTCCATTTCACACCTGGTTGCCCGATGCTCACACTGAAGCGCCAACTGCCGGCTCGGTAATTCTTGCGGGTGTGCTGCTGAAGATGGGTACGTACGGGCTCCTGCGATTCAACCTCGGCATGTTTCCGACGATGGCACACAAGTTCGCGCCTGTAATTATTGTGCTGGCAATCATCGGGATCATCTACGGAGCGCTTGTGGCAATGGTCCAGCCCGACGTTAAGCGACTTGTTGCCTACTCGTCAGTAAGTCACATGGGATTCGTTGTTCTTGGTCTGTTTTCATTTACCGAACTCGGAATGCAAGGCGCCTTGTACCAGATGTTGAATCACGGAGTATCTACCGGGGCCTTGTTCTTGTTTGTTGGTTTTATCTACGAACGAAGACATACGCGTCTGATTAGCGAGTTTGGTGGTTTGTCCAAACCGATGCCGTGGTTTGCAACGCTTTTTGTAATTGCGTCACTCTCGTCGGTCGGATTGCCGTTTCTGAATGGTTTTGTTGGTGAATTTCTGATCATGGTGGGGATGTGGACTTCAGGTGTCACCTCGCATCCCTACATTGCGACGATGCTTGCCGCAACGGGTGTCATCTGGGCGGCTGTCTACATGCTCTGGATGCTGCAGCGGGTTGTGTTTGGCCCAGTTACGAATAGTGAAAATGCAAAGCTTCCCGACCTGAACTCGCGCGAAGTTGGACTACTAATCCCATTGCTCGTACTCATGTTGTTTATGGGCGTCTATCCCCGGGTCTTTCTCGATCGATCCAGGGCGAGCATCGAAGCCGTTAGAGATCGACTCAGCACAAGCCCGGCCGGCGGATCATTCACGGTAAACGCTGTCGAAACACAACCCCAAACTAAACAAGCGACTAAAGCCGAATGAACTTTTTTCCTGGACAATCAATTCTGCCAATTATCAATTGGGCTTTAATCGCTCCCGAGATAATCGTGTGCGCTGCCGCGGTCATCGTGATGCTGATCGACGCGTTTGCGCCGCCAACTCAACGATGGATCACTGGTGGTGTCTCGTTAGGCGGACTTCTATTTGCAGCAATAGCCACGATCTGGCTTTGGGTGTCTGGTGGCATAGGTCCGGCTGACGCATTCAACCAGATGATCGTGCTGGACGAGTTGAGATTAGGTTTTACTCTTGTCTTCCTGCTCGTTTCGATCTTGACGTTGTTGATTTCAACCGTTTGGGTCCAGGGGGAAAACCTTCCTGCCGGTGAGTTTCATTCGCTACTCCTTTTTGCGACGGTCGGTATGATGTTGATGGCTTCAGGTGGAGACCTGGTCATTATCTTCCTCGGTCTCGAAATTCTCTCAATAGCGACGTACGTCCTCGCAGGTTTCAGACGAACCGATGTGCGCTCCAACGAGTCGTCACTCAAATACTTCATCCTGGGTTCCTTCTCGTCCGCGTTCCTGCTTTATGGAATTGCTTTGACCTATGGCGCTACAGGGGTTGCCGGCGCGCCGGGAACTACAAACATAGCCATCATCGCCAGTCGGATAAATGAGGCGAGATATCCTGGGCTATTGTTCGCAGGCGCAGCGATGATGCTGGTAGGTTTCGGTTTCAAGATCGCCACTGCCCCCTTTCACGTCTGGACGCCAGACGTTTACGAAGGAGCACCGACACCAGTCACAGCCTTTATGGCCGCCGGACCAAAGGCCGCTGGCTTTGCTGCTTTCATTCGCGCTTTTGTATTTGGTTTTCCTTTCGTTGTTGCTTCAGCGAACTCGTCAATCGGCGCCGGTGTTCACAGTGCATGGTTAACCGTACTAATGGTCCTTGCCGTCATGACGATGACACTCGGCAATGTCGTGGCAATAGCCCAGAACAATGTGAAGCGCATGCTGGCCTATTCTTCAATTGCGCACGCCGGCTACGCTCTGGTCGGAATGGTTGCTGCAGGCGCGACGGGTGATCCGGCGCAACGAAATACTGCGATAACCGCAGTGATGTTTTACCTGCTCACGTACGCGGTCATGAACGTCGGCGCATTCACCGTGGTTCAACTAATCGCACGCAGCGGCGATCGACGCACATCGATTGAAGACTACAACGGTATCGGGTTCAAATCGCCGGTACTCGCCTTTTCGTTGTCGCTCTTTATGCTGAGCTTGCTCGGCATGCCGTTAACCGCAGGCTTTATGGGTAAGATCCTGGTCTTTGGCGCAGCCGTGAATCAGGGATATTACGTTCTGGTTATCATCGGAGTGCTGAACAGCGCAATCTCGGCGTACTACTACTTGAGACTCATCGTCGTAATGTTTTTCAAGGAAAGAACTACAGCTTGGAATGCACCAAAGATTCCTGCGGGTCTCGCGGTGGCGCTCATACTCACCGTAGTCGGCGTTTTATACCTGGGCATTTTTCCGGGCCGCATCATCAACGCGCTGCAAACCAGAATCGAGCCTCCGCTGTTTACCATCAGGCTTCCTGGCGCACCATCCAAGTGATTGTCATCCCTTCTCGTGACCGTAGAAGAGCTAGCGCAAACCATCAAGTACCAACTCGGCGACGCCTGGCTTCCGAGTATCTACAGTGAACGCGTACTAAAACTGAGAACTCGTTCGTATCACTTCGAAACTCTCAAGCCTGCTACGAGAGTCGAGATTCAGCACACATTGTTGGGAGTTGAGTTGAAGATCGGCCGCCGCAGGCTCCTGTGCCCCGATTTAGCAACTGCAAGATACCTTTCAGTCTTCGCACGCTCCGGATGCAACGACGTGGCAGTGCCTTACGATATAACGAAGATTTCCCAGCTGGCAGACGAACTGGAATCCTCCTGGTATAGAATGTTGCTCCTGGCCGACCAGGACAGTAAGCAACTGGGGGCCAAAGCAAAAAGTCGGCTCCGTGGCCTACTGTTTGCTAATATTCGTGCGGAGGTTTTAGCGGCCGGTTCAGGAACGCGGATTCCCGAGTTCCGCCAAAGCACCAAACAGAGATAATTTTCAATTTTGACCCCCATTGAACATTTAATTAACAAATGACCCAGGACTTGATGAACGTTTCCGTAACTGAACACAACAATGCGAGCGAACTGGGAGAGTCACTTCCCTTTCCTTTCAACCAGCAAACTTTTTGTCGTTATGAACCGATTGAACAGCGAATCGATGAC
>QHXL01000165.1:7774-10176 GCA_003222935.1 Acidobacteriota bacterium | reverse complement strand
CCGCGGCCACAATCGCTGAGATGGGATGTTCGATCAGTTTTGTCAGGTTCTGATGAAGACCCGGCAGATCAATCGATAGGTCTTCACTGAATGGCGTGATCGGAAAGGCGATGACACCGGAGAGACGGTTTCTTAATTCGGCAGGGTGCATTTGAAATGTCCGATATGCGGCTGTCTTGTCGTTACTGCCGCCAAGCGTTACTAGAGAACTAATGGATTTAATAACTATCGGTGCTCGAAACCACTGGACGAATTCTTTTCGATCTCACGACAAACTAAGTTTATCGGACATCAGCATCTTAGCCACTGACGACAGAGTCTCTAGTTGCACATCCCCCAACTCTGAAACATACGGCGCAATCGGCCCAGTCTGAGCGATTCCACAAAGTTCCGTCGCATGATGAAGCACACGAGCCGGCCCCCACTCATCGCGCAGATCTTCTAACGGGATGAACTTCTCCCGGAGGCTTGCGGCCAGTTCGTAATCTTCGCGTTGTAGAGATTCAAAAAGTTGCTGACTCAAGCCCGGAGCAATGCACCCTGAACCAGTCGTGAACCCCGACAATTTCCAGTCGCGCAAATGATCAATTGCAGGTCGCTCTCCGATACCACTGATGATGTACTTTCGATCGACGCGAGCTAACAATGCTTCCAGATAAGGATCTTGTTTGGGATCTTCACGCACGACTGCGTACTTGATCCCTTTGCAAATGCCATCATCCACGAGTCGCGCCACTGCATCCAGACCAGCATTCTTGTCGGCACCAAAATTGTTCTCTTCTTTCAAATAGACAATCAGCTTGCTAGCCGCTGCATCGGCAATTTCGCGGTAACCACGTTCTAATCCAGCAGCATCGCGCGGATCGGCACAGGGTAATACCATCGCGGACGGAAAATTATATTTGCGTAAAAGTGCGGCCTGCTCCAGGGACCTGCCGAATGATGGACCAATACTCGGAATCAACCACAACTCATCCGGCAAGCTGCGAAGCCATTCCAACATTGCTTCAAATTCCGCAAGAGTGACGTGATAGATAAACGCGTTGCCACCATAGATGAACCGCTTAATACCGGCGGCAGATATATGTTTGACGACTAATTCGTTTTGTTCGATATCGATCGAACGCGAAGCATCGTCGCGCCGGGCCAGCGGCGGTACTGCAAACACGCCTTTTAGAGTGCCTATTTCAGTCATTTTCTTCGCTGTGTTTTCTCCGCGTCTCTGGGTCTCGGTGGTGATCTGCAGACCCTCAATAAGTTAACCACAGAGACACCGACTTATTTTGTTTCCAAGACCACTACTGTAGCAATCTTATCAGTAGCATGGGCAGGAACCTGAACCGTAAGACGTTCACCCGATTGGTTGAACTTGAGGCTGGTCTTCCGCGCCGTCAACAGATAACCCTGCTTTACTGATTTTCCCCACGCCGGGATGCTGAGATTTCCATCCGCGGGCCAATTGAAAACGTGTAGATAGACCTTCCCTGGCTTGCTCGTCGCGCGACCAAATTCGAGTTGAGTCGCAAATGGACTTGCAGACGTGCCATAGATCGACTCGCCATTGACTTTCATCCACGCACCCATCGCAGACAAACGCTCGACACTTTGCGAAGGAATCAGTCCCTCCGCGGTTGGTCCAACATTTAGCAGGTAGTTTCCACCCTTCGAAGCAATATCGATCAGATTGCGTATCAGAACTTCGGGCGATTTCCACTTGTCGTCGTAGTACTTAAAGCCCCACGTCGTATTCATTGTCATGCAGCTTTCCCAATCGACGCCGGGTAAGCCGTTAGCGGGAATCTGCTGTTCGGGAGTCCCAAAGTCACCGGCGTATGTTTGGTCGGTCTTATTCATGCCCTGCATTCCCTGCCGGCCTCGTCCAACGCGATTGTTGATAATGATGTGCGGCTTCAGCGAACGAACAAACTTGTAGAGATCCTTGCCATCCTCTTCGGTCCACCATTCTTGCCACGCTCCCCACCATTCTTGCCACTCTCCGTCGAACCAAAGCACACCCGGATCGTATTCAGTGATCAACTCCCGCAACTGCTCGTCCATGTACTTCAAATATCTCTCTTTTCTACCCGGCTTTAATTTCGTCGTCCGATTCCCGGCGGTCGGATCCTTACCCGGAGCGTCGACATATGCATCGGGGTAGTGCCAGTCGAGAATCGAATAGTAGAAACAAAACACCAAACCCTGCTTCTTCGCTTCCGTGGCAAGTTCCTTTACTGGATCGCGTTTGAATGGAGTGGCGTCGATGATGTCGTAAGTGCTTACCTTACTGTTATAGAGTGCGAAGCCGTCGTGATGTTTGGAGGTAATGACGATGTACTTCATCCCGGCGTCTTTTGCGATTCGCACCCACTCTTTGGCGTCGAACTTTACGGGATTGAACTGCG
>QHXL01000165.1:5019-7764 GCA_003222935.1 Acidobacteriota bacterium | reverse complement strand
GAATGTTGGCCCAATCCATGATCCATTCGCCGATCCGATCCGATCGCTTGCCGTTGTATTCACCGGCAGGCACAGCGTAAAGACCCCAATGAATGAACATCCCGAAGCGCGCCTCGCGCCACCAACGCATTCGCTCATCACGCTGCGCCGTCGTCTCCGTCTCAACAGGCACTGTCAGCCGTTGAGCATTAACTGAACCAGCAAAACCCAAAAGTATGGCGATCAGCAAAAGTCGTTTCATAATTTCCTCTTTTGACTCAGAAGAATTAGCCGCAGATTACGCAGGTTGACTCAGATCAGAAAACCGAACCGACAACAAGCCCTCTGCCTTCATTGTTTTTAGATCTGCGTTTATCAGCGAAGATCTGCGGCTCATATTTCATGGCCATAACACTGGCTGGCGAATGAAGAAGTTTCGTATGACTTCATCGACGGGCGAATCTGCGGGTAATCTCTTCCACAATTCAATGTACTCACTCCGTCCGAGTGCTCGCCCTGCAAAAAGTAAACTGCTGTGACGCATGGGCCAGTCGGCGTAGTACATCACGTCAGGCTTCAGCGGCCAGCGTTGCTTATCCTTTATATATGGATACATGTACGCCATTGCCTTTGACATACCGCGACCATCAGCCGTCGAAAACGTCCACAGGTTGTCGCGTTCTGTTGACAGCAATTTGCAAATCGTCGCAAACGCATCGAGGTTGAAAAGTGAGTAACCGTATGGCTTGGTGCGACGAAGCTCTTCTGGAAAACTGCCATCGGGTGCAACCTGGTTGGTCACGAGGACGGTCTTAAATCGAGTGCGACAGAATTCCATCAGTTCTCGATCGCCAACGAGTTCAGCAAACGCTGCTACCTGCATTACCCAGCAGGTACCGTGATTGTTCTTCGCTTCACGTTCATCAATCCCGTTCTTACTCGTCGTCAACCATTTCAGGTATTCAGTGAACCACTGAATCACACCGCCAAGCTCGCTCATATTTAGCGCTCTTGAGTCCTTCAAAATATCTACAGCGCGCGCGACTTCAACGAGATGGATGGTGTCGATAATTCCGATGCCGCGTCCCGTAAACCTGCCGTGTATGGCCTGGGCGAATTGCAGATTCGGATTCATGCGGGTGTTTTCATCGATAAACCACGCGCGCAGGTGTTTGACGGCGTGGCGGGAGTAGCGCTCATCCTTCGTCAGCCTCCAGGCGGCCGCGAGCGCTGGAACTTGAACACTCAGCCGCATGAGGAAGCGTCGATGATCGACGAAGTTGTTGGGGTTCGTCATCCCATCGCGTTGAATGTATGGGCCATCCGGATTCTGCGGGTCAGGCCACCAGTAGTCTCCTTCCGAAAAGAAGTCGTGCTTGCTACCGGTGCTGCGAGGCGAACTCGACGCCGTGATCGTAATGGGCTGATCCTTTAAGTACTGAGTCGCGGCTTTCAGAACACGCGTCCGTTCAAACCGTTCGACGTTAAGGGAAGGTTGTGCGAATGTTTTTGGTGCTGTCGCTACAACCAGAACGACGAACATCAAATGTCCGACGAACTTTAGTTTGTCGCTTCCCGATGTCCGATATGCTTTAGCTTGTCGTGGATCCAAACAGATGCTCCCGGGATTTCCGAAGTAGTCTGAAATTTTTAGATTCACTAATGATGGTCGCGACATGCTAAAGAGCTTCTTGCAAAACTCTCATTCTCCCCGTGCTTCAGCTCGGGGTGCATCAGAGCTCATACAGTGAAGGTAACCGTTTCAACGGTTTCGAACCTCTCATCCTGTCGCGCTTCACGTCAGTCGCCAAGAATGTCAAACCGTTGAAACGGTTCCCTGGATTTAAGCGGCCCCTGTACCCCGAGCTAAAGCACGGGGAGAATGAGAGTTTTGCAAGAGGCTCTAAAAAGCATATCGGACATCAGGAACGACAAACTAAAGTTCGGCGGACAATAGAATGCTTCTATCCGCCTCACTTACCGGCGGAATTTTTGCCAGTTCATTCTTAAAAGTCGCATCTTTGTAATATGACGCAGCTCGTCGCATCAGTGGGTAAAGCTGTTGCGGAGGCCATTCACCAAGTTGCTGGTAAGTCCACTTCTTTCCCAACGCGAACGGCAGAAGAAAGTCGAGTGCTTTACGAATGCTTCGCCCATCGGCAGTCTTGTAATCCCACAAATCGACTTGAACATTCTCACCGAGTCGCGCGAGTAGCATCAGTCCGTCAAGGTTGCCACAGCTATAACCCCAGCCTCTCGTGCGTGCGAGTTCAAGCGGTTGACGTCCATCGGGTTCAACTTGAGTTGCAAGCCGTTTGGTGCGAGCAGTCAGCAAAACCTTCCGGGCGAGATCGTTCTGACCAAGAAACAAAGCAAACGACGCGACTTGCACGTCGTAGAAAGTGCCATGGTTGTTTTTCGCCGCCGCTTCGTCGCGCCCGTTTTTACTGTCGAGCATCCACCGCAAGAACTTTGAGTACCAATCTTCGAGACCTTTCTGATCTGTCAAACTCCAGGCCTTCGAACCAGCCAGGAGTCCAATTGCATCCACAACACGTGTCAGACCACGGGTTTCAATTAAACCGATTCCGCGTCCAGTGGTTATTCCCGGGATGCCCTGCGCAAACTCCAGATTCGGGTTCATGCGAGTTTGAGGATCAAGGAAAAATGTTCGCAGCAATTGAGCAGCCCGGTCGGCGTACGTTTCGTCTTCAGTGAAGTAATATGCAAGCGCCAGGGTTTCAACTGCGTCTTCCATCTGGTCCT
>QHXL01000165.1:0-4950 GCA_003222935.1 Acidobacteriota bacterium | reverse complement strand
CGTATGTAGGGAAGACCGTTCGGCTTGGTTGGGTCAGGCCAGAAGTAAGGCGCCTGGCTCATGTAGTCGCGCTTGTCACCACTTGGCGGAGTGACTTGTTTAGTCGTTACCGAGAATGGCCCAACCGTTAGAGTCTTCTTCGCGTCTTGTTTTAACTTCTCGAACGCCGGCGCAATCTTTGGATCACCGTTTCTGATTCGTTGCTTTGTTGATTCGAGTGTTTTGGAGTTGAGAATAAATACACGCGGCCAGGAGTTTGCCGCCGCTGCAATGTTATTGGCGGTGGTCAGTAAAAGCAGGGCGCCCAAATGTCCGACGAACTTTAGTTTGTCGCGGCCCGCTGTCCGATATGCTTTAGCTTGTCGTAGCTTCAAATACATCCACCTCGGAATTCTGAAGTCGTCTAAAAGTTCTGCGATGCAATTATGTTCATCACGATAAGCTGAAGCATATCGGACATTTTTAACGGTCAGGGTAGGCCGGCACTCGCTTGCCAGGTATGGGAGTCAGTGAAACATAGAACAATCGCATCAGCTCCCCACCCTTTATGTCGACTGGTCTAACTGCAATCTCATGAAGACCGGGTCTTAACGAAACGCGACCAAGCGTAACGACCCGCGATTCGTTCTCGTTAACCGTCGGCTGAACCGTGGCTCTCAGTTTCTGATCACCGATCTCGACTTCGAACAAACCAACATTCTCTTTTGAACCCGTCGCGTACTTCACGCTCACGTCGAATTCTGTCAAAAGATTCGAACGCGTTTGCCAACCAATCCACTCGTTCGGATTTCGCCACTCAAAAACATAGGCACGAAATGCTTTCCCGTCACCGTAACGCAGTCCCGCGCCATGCAACTCGCCATCGAACGAACGGAGTTGGTTGTTCTGAGTACTGGAGAGCAATCGAACTGGATTCACGTTTAAAGATCCGTCGACCTCAACCACGACAACACTGTCCATGGCGTCCGGGGCCCGCCGCCCCACTTTGATCAGCGTATCGCTACTGTTGATTTGACGAGTCATTAAGGATTTGTGCCGGGCATCCGAGAGCAGGTATGCGGAAGCTATTGGATTCTTCAGGCCGCTGAGGATTAAGTTCCCATCGCTGGGCCAATCAAACACGTGCAGATAGAGCTTTCTGCCTTTCGTCGAAGACTCGCCCCATGACTGTACCGGCAACGGCGTTCGTTCGCTGCCGTAGATGCTTTCACCGTTCACGCTGAGCCACTTGCCAATGCCACGCAAAATCTCCTGGTCTTTGGGATCAATTGTGCCGTCGCCCATTGGACCAATGTTCATCAGCACGTTTCCACCACGTGCAGCGGCCTTCGCCATCAGTTGAACGAAGTGCGACACGGGTTTATGGCTCAAATCAAACTTGTGATACCCGTACGACTCGTTGGTCGTCGGAATTGTTTCCCAGTCACCTTCTGTCGGAACTATCTCCGCTGCTCGATCGCCGGTATTTTTGTAGTCGCCAAATGAATGACCCGCACCTCGCGCGAGTCGACCGTTGACGACAACGTTTTGATCGACGGCTCGAACTGCTTTCAAGATTTTGATGTTTTCAGACAGTGGCAATTTGCTGGGCGTGTCGAACCATAGGATGTCCGGACGATAGTTCTTGAGCAGTTCGACGATCTGTGGAATTGCCTTCTCATCAACGTAGCGCTGCGCTTTGGGTAGCAGCTCGGGATGCAGATCAAACCAGTTCACGCCACCATAGAGACCTCGGTCACCCGCCGGATTGTCGTAGTCCCAATCGTTTCCGGGTGCGTTTGGATCTTCCCAGTCGAATGCGTGGGAGTAGTAAAAACCGAAGCGGATACCGTTGCGCTTGCAGGCGTCTGAAAGTTCGCGCATTGGATCGCGTTTGAACGGAGTCGCGTCGCGGATGTTGTACTTCGACACCGACGAAGGATACATCGCAAAGCCGTCGTGATGCTTCGCGGTGATGATGACGTACTTCATCCCCGCGGCCTTAATGAGCTTGACCCAGGCTTCAGCATCAAACTTTTCCGGATTGAAGATCGAGACAACTTTCGCCGCATACTCAGCGCGCGGGATTTTTTGAATCCGCATCATGTGTTCGGCATAACCCTTGAACGGTTTGCCGTTCCACTCGCCGCCAAAGGTTGAATAGACACCCCAGTGGATAAAGCAACCAAACTGCGCCTCCCGCCACCAGGCGATTCGTTGTTCGTGATTCTTCATCGAGGCGGTCCACCAACCCGAGATCGCCTCGTCGATCGCTTTCTGGTCGCGAGGATTCGTCGAAACGTCGCTGGTAGACTGAGCGAGCGCAGCGTTCAAGGTGACCAGTGTGATGACTGAAACCAATAGCGAATTCTTTATGATTGAGTACGTAAATTTCATCCTGACTGCTTAGGCCTTCCTACCTTCTCGTGTTGGTTGCGCGGGATGTTCAAATGTCCGATATGCTTCAGCTTGTCGTGATTCCAACTAGCGAGAGATCGAACCGTAATGTCTGACAGTTTAGCTTGTCGCGCTGCTCGAAAGATCGACAAACTGAGGTTCGTCGGACATTCCGGTTCGATCTCCGTAATATTCGAATCACGACAAGCTAAAGCGCCTTTTGCAAAACTCTCATTCTCCCCGTGCTTCAGCTCGGGGTGTGGCGGACCCAATGCAAAGTAACCGTTTCAACGGTTTGCCGCCGTTAGCCAGTTTCAGGTACGGCCCCCACTTCGTTGCCTCGTTTACTTAGCATTTCGGCCTTTCATCCTCGCGCGCCACTTCAATCGCCAAGAATGTCAAACCGTTGAAACGGTTCACTGGATTTAAGCGGCACCTCTACCCCGAGCTAAAGCACGGGGAGAATGAGAGTTTTGCAAGAGGCTCTAAAGCATATCGGACATCTACTTCAACATCACTCAACGCTACTTATTAAAACGGCGGTGACTGAAGTCGATCAATCACCGCCGTCGAATCACTAGCTAGAGAGTGAAGGTTAGAAGTTAAACCTGACCGACGCCTGCATCACACGCGGCGTGCGGGCAGCTATCGGCGCACCGAACCGAGTATTGGTTTGTGCGACTAAAGGCAAGGCAGTAGTACACGTACCAACCGGTGTTGCCGGCGCAGTCTGTCCGGCAGGCACTGCCACGCATGCAAAGGTCAAACCGGCGTCGATATCTCGAAAGTTCGTGTGATTGAAAATGTTGTAGATCTCCCAACGGAGCTGGAACGAGTGCTTCTCTCCGAGCGGGATATTCTTGAAGAACGCCAGGTCGTTATTGAAGATCGAGGGCATCCGCAGCGAGTTTCGCGGCGTGTTACCGATGTCTCCGAGACGAGTCGGCCTGGCAAAACAATTGACGTTGATCACGTAAGGCGTACCAGTTGGATCAGAACCACTAATGTTTCTCATCGGATCGCAAATGGTATTTGGTCGCGCGTTGTCCTGGCCACCGGTGATGTCAGTCGTACCTCCGGTGTAGGTAACCGAGACATTCTTTGGTTTGCCACTCGCGTAGGAGGTGGTGCCTGAGATCTGCCAGTTATCAAAGATCGCCTTCACAAAACTGTTGTCGAACTTTCGGCTCAACTTGGGCACGTCGTAGATGTAATTAACAGTCAGGATATGCGTCTGATCGAAGTCGGATGGCGCATAGTTAAAGTCTTTGTATGGACGTCCAAAGAAAACGTCCGATGAATCGTCGTTGGCGTAGTCGAACGACTTCGAGTAGGTATAGGCCAGTCCATACTGGAAGCCCTGGGTGTAACGACGACCGAGTTGCACTTGCAGCGAGTTGTAGTTTGATGTTCCCGCCCAGGTCACCACGGTGATATCGGCGTAACCACGGTACGGTCGTAGAAAATCGTTGCCAATTCGAGCACCCGTGACGGGATCGATGTTGTTAGTTCCGAGGCGCGCACCATCGGGCACACCGTTGATGTTAATTCGTTGGCCCAGGTGTCTCGCGAACGAACCGACGTAACTGACCTCAGCGACCGTCTTGAAGCCAATGTCTTGTTGGAGGCCAAAAGAGAAGTTGTAAATCGTAGGCGTATGAGACTGAACTTCAACCGCATTGATGGTCGAAGGCCTCGTTATCGCTGTGCCGGTTAAGGCGGCGAGATTATCGATGTTGCCGAAGTCGATACTGAAACTTCGATTAGCTGGTTGGTTGTTGACCAGGTTTCCGCCAGTCGTGCCACCGCCTACTCGAGGCGCGTGATAAATACCAGCTTGAGCGCGTATTACAGATTTGCCCTCACCAAACATGTCCCACGCAAAGCCGAGCCGTGGCTCATAGTCGATTGCCCGGCTTACGCGATAACCCTTTGGCGTATTCGGATCAGTGCCAATGGCAAGTCCATTGTTGGGGTTACCGGTATTGGGAACGATCGCGCCAACGAGGCCAGCGTTAGCGCCAGTCAATGGAATCAGTTGTCCCGTAACCGGGTTCTTGGCCACACGATTGGCGGTCGGACAAGTAGCCGGTGGCGTAAAACTAACAGAACATATAGCGCAACTTTTTGGCTCGGATTAAAGAGTAAAGGATCAAAGTTTGAGCCCTGACCGTCAATCTGCTCAAACGGTGAGTGATAGCCGAAACGTAGTCCGTAGTTAATGGTAAGTCGACGACTCACTTTCCACTGGTCGGCAGCGTACCACTGAACCTGGGTCAGACGAAGGTTCGTGAAAGGACGCGCTGTCGATTCCTGGTAGTTTCGGAAATTGCCGATCAGAGCGTTTGCGTACGCATAGTTGGTGTTGCCGAGGGCATTTGTGTAATTACTGTCGTTGCCGGCAAAGTTGAATACTCCTGACCACTGACCACCGGGGGCTTCCCCGTTCTTGAGGCGTTCGTAATAAACACCAAATTTCAAACTATGATCGCCATGAGTGATCGATAGATTGTTGGCGAACGATGGTTGAATGTAGTCGTTACCAACCTCGCCCCAACGATCCAGCCAGTTGAT
>QHXL01000164.1:4497-6596 GCA_003222935.1 Acidobacteriota bacterium | reverse complement strand
GATCAGCTTGTTGATTTCTGCGACGACAGTATCTCGGGTGGTATTGAACTTTTCTGAAATTTCAGGCACCACTTGTTCGCGCCAGTAAATATTTGGGTCGACACCAGCCTGAACAATTTCATCCGCCACCCGCTCATTAAAGAAATCGAGGGCGCCAGTCTTTTCCAGGAGGAAGAAGACGGCCCGGGCTTTCAGACCGAGTCGTTTAACCACAAAACCTTCAAGTGCACCCAGGACTGTTTGGATGATTGGCGCGAGGTCGAGTATCTGATCGGGAAGTTTCAGGGTTTCGAGTTGTTTCAAAATATCGTGAAAGCGCTCGCCAAAACTCTCCTGCTGTTGTTTCAGGTTTTCTTTGAGATCTTCCACGACACCTTTCGGTCGATCCTCTTTCGTTCCGATGTCGAAGAAAGATGCCCCGGCTTTGACAAGCGCCTGGATGGTGAAGATGTTGTCAGCGAGAAACTGCAAGGCGAACGACAGCAGTGGTCGCGTTGCCGCGTAGGCGTGAAAGTCCTCCATCGGAACCTGGACGCGGTCGTGCAGTTTTCTCAACGCTTTGAAAAGGGCACGGCCGAGACGTCGAAAAGCCACGATGACTTTCTTGACCTTCGCAAACTTGCCTTTGTCAGAAGTTGCTTCGTCAAACTTCGCGGGGTCAGTTCCCTTGCCAATTGATGAGTGGGCAAACAACTCATCGAGTCGCTGATCACCAAACAACAATAACTGCATCAGATTTTCTGGATCGGCCGCATCTTTGACGCGTTGTAGCAATCCCTCGAGGATGTCTCTTATCTCACCACCGATAATGCTCTTGATCTGTTCGTAGTCGCCGTCAATCCAGAATTCCGCAATCGTTTCTAAAATCCTGGCCGCTGCGATGCCCTGGCCGACGCCGGGAATGAACTCGGCGAGGTCGAGTGCGGTGTTCACGTACCACTCAATACCTGCCTTGATATTTCCCATCGCACTGCCGAACGCAGCCCAGCTAAGTCCGTTATGAATGTCAGCCAGGATATCGACGTCTGCCGGGCCAACATTCTTGATGGCTACTTGTTGATCCTTGCGATTGAGAATTCTTACTTCGAGGAGATACTCATCACTCTTTAGCTCGAGTGGTGTCTTGTCATCCAGGGCGAGAATCTTTGCATTCGCATAACCTGACTGGACTGTCTTCTTCTTTGGCTTCTTCGCGTTTGGGTCAGCCGAGTAACCGTAGGCAGGATGATAGATGTAGTCGCGATAGATCTTAGTGACCTGGTAGCGGGTACTTTTCGCTTCACCCAGGATCGATTGCCCTTCGCGAGGATAGAGTTTTAGTCCAACTGGAAGGGAGCTGCTGTAGGCCATGAAGACCTTGAAAGTTTGATCGCTGGCACTGGTCCTGTAGCCTGATTTTTTTTGCACGCTCTCACGAACCGCCTTGAAGTGTGCTGTGACTTCTTGTAGTGGCTCCGCGTGCTCATTGATCCAGGCGTCGCTATTTTGATAATCGGGTAGGAAGACGTGGCGGTCATCCCTGGGCATTGCTTTCAGAGTGGGCAAATACTTCACCGCCGACTCCATAAGACCGAGGTAGGAAGATACGACGTCGAACCGCTGCTCGTACTTGAAGGCCGAGGCCAGCGTCGGTCCTAACTCCATGAACAACGCCGTCATCTCTGCATCCAGGTCTTCGTCTTTTAGCATCGACACCGCCACGAAGAACTTTATGATCGGCTCCAACGCCTTCATTGGTTCGTCGTAACGATGATGATCGTCGTCGTACCTTTGCAAATGCTCCAAAGACCATTTCGCGATCAGTTGACGGTCCAGTCGGGCGCCTCGTTTTATTGCTTTGAGTAACTCTTCCCATGCTTCGTTCTGCTTGCCTTCCAGGATCTGTTGGACCGATGCCCTGAGTACCTTGAGGTCTTCATCGGTCATTTGCTTCTTCGCGATCTGGTCTCGAATGCGCTCGCTGAGAAGCTTCAGCCACGCCAGGTCGTCAAGCTTTCCTGCCGCCTCTAGTTTCTTCTCCGGCTTTTCTTTTCCGGGAAGCGCAGCAGCAACCTGTGCGTTCAAGAGCTCAATCGCGCGGAGTGTTGGCAAGACGGTTT
>QHXL01000164.1:0-4446 GCA_003222935.1 Acidobacteriota bacterium | reverse complement strand
GTGTGTAGGTTTCCTTGCTGTTTTCTTTAAAGGCAAACTCGTAGGACTTGACCGTCCAACGTTCCGGGTGAGGCAGCGCGCGAACTTCCTTATCAGCACGACCGGCAACAAAGGGAATGAGACCGCTATCTACTAAACGCTTCTCTTCGATGTCAGATTTGGGTGATAGATCCTTGATCTTATCGGCGAGCGCCTCGTAGTAAGCTTTGCGGTAAAGCAATGCCAGGTGAGTTCCGGTCAACGGCTCCCAACTGCTTATGACCTGGAGCTTGCCTAAATCTTCGATCGTCGACTTTTCGTCAGGATGCCAGAACTTGCCATCCGGGAAAGGCAGTATGCCGAGCAGGTGTTCCTTCTCAATCCTGGCAGACGTAATGATATTCGCTTGTTCAACTACGTCACTCCATTCAAGACCTTTGGCTAACCAGCGAATGTTACGAGCGAGGCGAAGGCGTTGAATGATCCGCTGGTCCACTAACTCAACATTCGCGACCGCGAGGTTTTCACCTGCCATCCACCAGAGATTGGAAATAATTTCAGACAGCCAGATCGTCAACCAGATGTACGCAACTTCTTCGTCAACCTTGTTTTCGTGGAACAGTTTTGGCTGTGGTTGTTCGAGATTTGTCTTTGAAAACTCAGTCAATCGAGTCGCCAGCGCCTCAGCCCTTCCCTGGTATTCCACCACCGGAGGTGGACTCTCTTTTCCGGTGCCGGGTCGATTGATTTCTTTGAGCGTGCGACTCAGTTCCGCTGGTAGACCACTTTTTTCCCCCGCCTGTTTCACGAACTTCATCCCTTTGAGCGCGGCCTCTCTTTTTGTGACATCTCCTTTCTCGTAGTCGGGGTCATAGAAGATCCGAAACATCTCATCAACCGCACTCTTCTTGTCCCATACAGCCAGCGCGTCAGTCCCAATCTTCTTGACGCGCGCGCCAAGTTTCTTGAAGAACGGTTCCCAGGCTGCTTTTAGATCGGTGTCCGTTCCGCCACTCGAGTCTTCAAATATGTCGGTTGTCGACTCGAGAAATTTGTCGCCCCAGTCGCGAACTCCTTCGGCAAAGCGTCGCTTAAGAAAGATGGTTCGTTCGTTTGTCTTGCTGGAAGTTGTTACAGCCGCATTGTGAATGTCGACGCATTTCGAATGTCTGAGAGCATCCAGCTGATTGAGCTTGAATAATGCTCGATAGACCCACTCGTTGCTCGATAGCCTGGTGTTGTCGTCAAGGCGATCACTCAACTCTTTCGTGTGATCAGAAATAGTCTGGGGATCTTTGTCGCCTTCTTTGACCCCGTAGCGCAGTAATTGAGGAATTGGATCGGAGATGGGCTTGAAGATAAAAACTTCTATCAAGCGCAACCATTCCTGCACGTACGACGCGAGAACCGGGTGCTTCTCCACGGCAATCGGATAAACGTTGTCACCTTTGTTGCGTTCCTGCAGCACGGTAAGGAACCCGCCGGTCCACGCAGCAGTACGAATCCTGACTCCACCTTTGAAGTCATCGCGTTCGATAAGTTGCGAAGCTAGCTCATACTTTTGGTGGCGCTTCAGAGGGTCATACAGAAGACTTTCGGGCTGCTCGGGCCAGTCCTTGACCTGGGAAATCGCGTCTTTGAAGTAGACTTCCAAACTGGCTGCCGGATCTGCGGCGCTGGTAATTTTTTCAAGCTCAGCTGCAACAGAGTCAAACTTGGACCTTGATGATGAGCCGCTCCCCGGGGCGTGCATCTTTCGGAGTTTGGCAAAATCCGGAAGGTCAGTGTGCTGCGGCATTCCACATGCCTGCTGCGAAGTCGCCTTCAAACGTCCACCAGTGGACCTGCGACCAGTCTGTTGAAGTACGTGAGTTAACTCATGAGCGAGTAAAAAACGACCTTCTACTGAAGCCGGCCGGTACTTTCCTGGTCCAAAAAAGATGTCGCGTCCACTTGCGAAAGCGGATGCCCCTTCTTGCATTGCGGCCTCGCCCGCGACGGCATTTGTGTGAATGCGTACATCTGCAAACTCAGCGCCCATCGACTCCTCTAACTCCATCTGCAATGTCGCTGGCAAAGGCTTTCCGGAACTTGAGGGCAACGAATAACCAGCGGGAGCTCTCGGCGAAACACTTCTGACGATCCGCTTTTCACCACGCAGTACTCGCGTGGCAACTTCGTCCGCTTGCCGTTCATACGGGTCGTTGATTTGCCGGTAGTGATTGCCAGCACCCGGTCGCACCTTCGACTGGCTCGCAACGGGTGTTCTGGAGCCGGTAATATCATTACCGCTGAGTCGTCGTTGCTGTGCTGTCCTCATACCCACGTTATTCAATGCCTCGCCGAACTTTCGCTACGATCTGGTCTGCTAACTGCGAAATTTCGTTTCCTTCAGCTCGTAGCCCAACTCTTATTGTTGGAATCACGCCAGACTTGTTTGCTGACATGGTTGCTAAACGCTGAGCGACCATTTCGCCCAGTCGCTGCCCCTGCTCCTTAGTGAGTCCGCTAGCGCGTAATCGAAATTCACCGATCTCAACTTTCGAGCGTTTCACGCGGCCTCCTTGACTTTCAAGATCAGCTCGCGGTGTTTTGGCCCGAGTGATCTGCCTTCTTTTCCGAGTTCTCGATCCAGCCCCGTGAGCAGATGACGAGGATTCAGCGGTTTGTCTTCTCGTCGGGCTTCGAACAACGCAGCCAGCACTGCAAATTTGATCTGGGCCCCGGTCGCATCAACGCCATTGCTTAACAAATCAATCGCCGGCGTTAATGCTTTTGCGCGAACCTCACCGGCC
Organism: Acidobacteriota bacterium; assembly: GCA_003222935.1. GTDB lineage: Bacteria > Acidobacteriota > Blastocatellia > Pyrinomonadales > Pyrinomonadaceae > PSRF01. The sequence goes on along the minus strand of QHXL01000164.1, from coordinate 1,672 downwards.
AGCGAGGTAACTAATTTGAGCCAGAGTTTGCGTTGAAGATCGGCAGAGGGTTTCGGAAACTCAACGATGTAGCGCAACCGACGCAGGAAGGCGGAGTCGATGTTTGATTTTAAGTTTGTCGCGAGCACCGCGACTCCAGGATAGGTCTCGATAGCCTGGAGCAGGAATGCTGTGTCGGTGTTTGCAAATTTGTCTTGCGCATCCCGAATTTCAGCTGTGCGTCTTGCAAATAACGCGTCAGCTTCGTCAAAGAACAAAACAACATTATTCTCCGCTGCTACCCGAATTACCTGCTCGAGGTTCTTACTGGTCTCACCAACCCACTTACTTACGAGCTGCGCTACATTCACTCGACACAAGTCCTGCGTGAGCCGCGCGGCCATAACTTGGACTGCCATAGTTTTGCCCACACCCGAAGGCCCACTGAACATTGCCACCAGGCCGCGGCCCTGTGGGAACAAACGAATAGATTCCTTTTCACGCCAGAAACTGACCCGCTCTTCAGCTTCGAAAGTGATAGCGTCAAGCAGCCCCATCACGCCTTCTGGCAACACGAGATCATCAGTTGTAAATGGACACTCGAGTATTTGTGCGAGCGAACCAAAACGAGACCGTGCGGCTTCGCGGACAGCAACTGCTGCTTCAGCAGGAGTGACCACGCCAAGCTGACTTGCTCGCTCGATATCGCCGGGCCATACGCTGTGCTGTTCGGCTAACCGACGCCTTTCGTCCGCGGGCCACCTGGCAGCCTCGGGAATCGCCCGTCGCCATAGCCGTTCTCTTGTCGCGGCCTCGGGCATTGGAAGCGCAACGTGACGATCAACGACGCCAGCAATCGGAGCAGGCTCAGCGCCTGGCTCACATAAAACAAACTGCAGCGGAAACAGCGACCTGCTCATGGGCCAGGGTCGCCTTGCTGCTGCCTCACCAGTCCAAGCCAACGCCGTACTGTCGAGAAATACCTGGCGCTGAGCCAACATGAAGAAGTGTGACCAGCTCAACTCATCCGGACTATTCCCATTCACGACGAGGACCGGCATGTCCAGCTTCCGCGAAACTGCCGCCGCGAACTTTTGTTTTCCGGCTCCCTGTGGTGCCACTACAACGACCCGCACACGGAGTCGCCTGGCACTCGACATCGAGCTTTCAATCCACGCACCGACTTCATCGAGTGGCCACTCGGGCAAACTCTTGTCTGAAGTTTCAAGAAGGCGAGCTGCGCCAGCCAGCTGTTCGTTCAAACTGCTATTTCCGAGCAACCATTCCCGAATCTGAGGATCACAGACAACCGCCTGCGGTTCACCTATGCCTACGTCGCGTCGTTGAACCAACTCCCAACGGAATACATTCATTTCTGGTAGCCAAGAACTCGTCCTTCCGAGGTGAAGTAGTCGCGAAGCTAGTTCCTCAGTTAGATAAGTTCTTCCTGAGTGGTCTTGCAGGTAAGCGCAAACGCGCGCTAGTTGTGGATCAAAGGCAACTGCAGCGGATAGCTGTAAGAGCACGGTCTCAATCGGTGTGAGACCAAAGATGTGGGCGAGTGTCTGAAATCTCGATACGCTTAATTCGTCAATTGCCTTTCGAACATGTTGCGCTTCAAGCAACCACTGTCTTACCGGTTCCTGCTCGCTGGTCCAGGCACGTTCAGCTGTGGGTGAGTCTTCGTCCGCGA
>QHXL01000162.1 GCA_003222935.1 Acidobacteriota bacterium | reverse complement strand
AACTCTTCTCGCCGGATAATCGGCACGATCAACTGATGCGTTCCTCCGAACGTCGACGTCCCGTTGGCGTCGCCATACGCCACCTTGTAGATCCGCTCCACCAGGTAGCCTGTCTGCTGAAACTCGATCGACAGGAAGAACGCTGCCGACACATTGATCCGTTTCACTTCCTTGCATTGCACATCCGCACCACACGACGTGATCTCATTCGCCCAGAAGGCCAACCCTGACGCGTCCGGCTGCCGGTTCAGAAAATCC
>QHXL01000163.1 GCA_003222935.1 Acidobacteriota bacterium | reverse complement strand
GCACCTGACTCGACGCCAACAGGATTCCGCCCGCTGTATCCGGAACAACGTCGCCACGCGCAATGATCTTTTCCAACAGGTTATCAGTACGATAACGAAAGACTCCAAGAGTTGGACCAGCAACACCTTGAAACGTTGTAGTCATGGCAACTTCACCCGTAGGTCCAAGCGCAAAAAACTCACCCTGGAAAGTGTTCAATGAGCCTTGAATAGTAGTAAAGACTCCCGGAGTTCCAGGAGCTGGCTGACCTTGGTGCATCACGACTTGCAGCTGACCTGCGGCGCCTCGTCGGAGAAAGTAACCAGAATCAGTACCACCTCCGGTCAAGGTTGATCTGAAAACAACGTCGTGTTGGTTGTTGATGAGAATGTCAGCTGAAGAACTTGTCATCACAAAGGTCCCGCCTGCCGGAGAAGCTGTACCATCGCGCGCAAGTAATTGCGTTGGACTTCCGCCGGCACCAACAAAGGCCCCTGCTGTTGCGCCGTTGAGGGTCGCAATGAACGCGACTTCTCCGCTATCGTTAAAACTAAAAGTGGTGGGGAAAGAAAAGAATGTTCCTCCACCAGGTGCGGCGTCGCCGCTTACAGCCAGCTTTGCAAGCCCGCCACCGGGAGTGTGAACAAAAAGTCCACTGTTCTGTCCTGGTCCACCTGTGGTTGTCGCTTGAAACGCCACCTGTCCAGATTGATTAAGTCCGAGGGTGCTAGAAAAGGTATTGAAGGTTCCGCCACCCGGAGCCGGATCGCCGTTCTGAACGATCCTTTGAATAGCGCCACCCGCAGTGCCAACGTAGATCCCAACCTTGTTAAGCACGGTTCCTCTAAAGGCAACCTGGTTGGAATCATTAATAGGTGAAGGGCCTAACGAGCCAATTGACGCTGATGTAAACGGTGCGCCTGAATTGGGATCGATGTCGCCAAAGTGGACCAGCTTTGCAACACCACCGACTGGTGTCCAAACAAATACGCCACTAGCAAGAAACTGAGTACCGCCAATCGTTAAACCGTTGAAGACTACAGAACCCACGGAATTTACGTAGAAGCCGCCACTAGCACGAAACTTCGCACCCCCGGTTCCGGGTGCGATATCACCGGCCATTCCGACTGTGGTCAAAGCATTCGTCACCGAGTTTTGTTGAATGACGCTGTACTTTCCGCCAGCTTGTTGTGCGTTGTAGGCCAGGAAGTCACCAGCGGTTTGAGTCGAGAAATTCCGCAGTGTGAGCCTCGAGCCGGCAGGAAGGTTTTCCCCGGTATTCATCAGCGGCGCGACTAAAGCTGGTGATCCGAGATATTCGGCGTAGTCAGCCTGTCCGTTGAAGATGTCGGTTCCGAAGTATGTACGACCATCATCGAGAGTTTTTGAAAAGGTTGCGTTCACCAGCAGGATGCTGCCGCCGCCCGGAGCCGTTGTAGGCTGACCCTCCAAAGCGACGTTTGCTGGATTTCCCGAGGCGCTTTGTTGATAGATGCCGCGCTGAATTGCTCCTCCCGTCAGCGTACCGCGAAAACTTACCCTCCCTGTTTGGTTGATTGAAATTGCTGCGAATGCTGAGAAAGTTGCCGAGCCCGCACCCGGAGCAGCTTGGTTAACAACGGCTACGGTTTCGACTCCCGTCCCCGGAACAAAGCGAAATAGTCCTCCGGATGTACTGCCTCCAGTTACGTTTGCTGTGAAAACAATTACGCCACCGTCACTAAAATTGGCGAAGGATGTAAGCGTTAATGTTCCACCTATCGCCACAGGAGCACCGTCGCCAGTCGCTACCGCCTTTACGATTCCAGTACCTACTGAGTGGATAAAAAAAGTGCCGTTTGTGAAAGCGACTTGACCAGCATTGTTAAAGAAGGAGCTGGGAGCTGAAGTTGGAAAGGAAAACGTTCCACCACCCGGAATGGGATCCCCATTTGCGACAACCTTCCGTACTCCGCCGGTCGAACCAACAAAGAGTCCAAAGCCGCCAGATCCGCCGACAATCTGAGCTCTAAATATCACCTCGCCGGCATTGTTCAATGAATAGGAGCCTTGGGCCAAAGCGATCCCAGTCAGTGTGCCCCCGGTGCCTGGCGCGACGTCGCCAGGTCCTGCGATACGGACTGCAGGTCCACCATTGGGAGAGATGAACAAGGTTGTTTGCGCAGGCACCGCTGCAAGGCTGCCAAGCGGGGTCAGAGGGGCTGTGAAGGCTATGTCACCTGAGTTGTTGAATCCTCCAAGAGCGATATTGCGTCCGTAGATTAGCCCACCGGTACCAGGGGCGATGTCTGCGGCCGTTATGATTTTTTGCAAGTTGCCGCCATCATCCACAAGAATGGCGGCCTGGGACAATCCGTTACTCGTGATCAACTGTGGAATGAAAGCTAACTTACCAGTGCTATTGAGGCGGGGAGAACCGATTAAGTCCGTCCGACTATTAGGTACACCTGGGACGGGATCACCAGTTTGTAAGGAACGACGGATCGACCCACCGCTCGGTCGAACAAATATCGCAGTGCCGCCATTCCCAAGAAATGCGTAGTCGCCTGCTTGGTTGACATCGGCAACACCCGGTAACCCAAAAAGAGGCGAGGTATCCAGCGACAATAACATGGGCCGCTGTGATGTTGCTGAAGAAGTATTTTGGTTTTCTGTCTGTGACTGATCAGGAGGAAGAGTCAAACTGTCTGCAACAGTATGAGACCTTAAAGTACTGTGAGCCGCTAAAGCTAATGATGTGAGAATGAGCGTGAGAAAACAGCTCCGCAACTTTGCGTTGCCTGGGCGACCGTACTTGCTTGTAAGGGGGAGCATTACTCGACTCCTTATTACTGAAAGATTGTAAAAGCTATTCTGAACAATGGGATCATGGGCCAAAGCGGTGGCGGTATTCGCCAGAGAGAATGAACGCTTTCACCATCTCCGCATTCACCGCGTTTCCATTGAACTGGTTCAACTTCGTCAGCCAGAAGTCATAGCCCGTGTAATCCGTGTCCTGCGGGTCATTCGGGTTGCGTCTCAAGTAGCCGAAGTACTGCATCAGCACAAAGGCCCGGTTGGATTCTTGCGTCGCCAACGTTCCGTGCTCCGCCACCTTCCGCAATGAACGTCCGCGTGCCCCTGCATCAGCACTCGTCGGCGCGCCCGCAAACTCATTGATCGCGGCTGTCCGTTC
>QHXL01000161.1 GCA_003222935.1 Acidobacteriota bacterium | reverse complement strand
CCGGGATGTAGCGGCTCTTGTGTTGCGCCGTTCCGTCCGTAGTCTGGTAGTTCACCGTGGCCGTCGTCCCCCCTACTCCGGGACTGCCCTGTCGCGTCACCGTGATCACTATCGACCCTTCTCCTTCACCGACAGCATAGTTCGCAGCGCTGAACTGATAAGTACTCGTCACCAGATTGAAGTTATCGAAGATCGTCTGGCCCGGATTGGTTGGGCTTGGCGTGCCGGCACTCAACTCCGCCGTCAGCGCCGACACGCTCTTCGTCAACGACACCCGATGGCGTTCCACGAAG
>QHXL01000160.1 GCA_003222935.1 Acidobacteriota bacterium | reverse complement strand
AACAACACAATCGGAGGCGTAACTGCGTCTGCCGGCAACCGGATCGTTAACAACGTTCTCAGCGGTGTTCTTATCTCTGACGCCGGCACTATTCGCAATGCCGTGTTGTCCAATCAGATCTTTTCCAATGATCGTCTGGGTATCAACCTGCAAGCGGGCGGCAATAATAATTTCGAACTCGCGGTTACGTCTGCCGGCGCCACCAGCAACGGCGTGACGACCACTGTTCAGGCAACTTTCACTGCCGCCGCAAGTACGACCTACAACATTCAAGCTTTTTCAAATGTAACTTGTGATCCGTCAGGATTTGGTGAAGGACAGGCTTTACTGGGCAGCGTCAATGTCACAACCAATGGCAGTGGCGCCGGTAACATGAACCAGGTGTTTCCGAGCGCCAGCGTACCTACCGGGCAGTTTGTCACCATCACAGCTACAGATCCGCTTAACAACACTTCACGTTTCACCCGATGTGTTCAGGTAAACCCAAGTGTTCTCATCACCGGGACAATAAAAAACACCAGCAACGTTCCGCTCAGTAATGTGACTGTGACGCTGAGTGGCGCGCAGAGCGCAGCCACCAAAACTGATGCGAACGGTAACTATTCGTTCAACGTCACAGCGGGCGGTTACACCATCACGCCGTCCAAGATCAATGTCACATTCTTACCGACGAGTTCGAGTGTGAGCAGCAGTTCAACTGTGGATTTCACCGGAACGGTATCAGCAGGCCCGGGAGGCAAAATTGTTTTCGGCAGTGTTCGCGATGGTAACAATGAAATTTACTCAATGAATTCAGACGGCTCAAATCAAACAAGACTCACCAATGATGCGGGCACTGACAACGACCCTACGTGGTCGCCTGATGGATCCAAAATAGCGTTTGAGACAAATCGCACAGGCAATTTTGAAATCTTTTCGATGAATGCAAACGGCTCAGCTCAAACTAATCTCACCAACAATGCGGCTGACGAAGACAGTGCTTCATGGTCGCCGGATGGGACAAAGATAGCTTTTGTGAGTGACCGAGACGGTAATCTCGAGATCTATGTAATGAATGCCAATGGGTCAGGGCAAACTCGACTGACAAATGTCGCGGGAACTGATGAATCCCCTGCCTGGTCCCCGGACGGAACCAAGCTTGCGTTTGAGAGCGAACGTGACGGTAACAGGGAAATCTACGTCATGAACGCCAACGGAACGAATCAGCTCCGACTAACCAACAACACCACTACTGACAGCGCAGCCGCATGGTCGCCCGACGGAACGAAACTTGTTTTCGGTTCTACTCGAGACGGCAATTACGAAATCTATTCAATGGATGCGAACGGCAGCAATCAAGTGCGTCTTACAAATAATATCGGCGGCGACACATTTCCGTCGTTTTCGCCGGATGGTACGCAAATTACGTTTGGCGGCGCTCGCGATCCCCAGGGCGATTCTGAGATTTTCGTGATGAATGCCAATGGTAGCAATGAAACAAATATCTCGAACGTCCCCTCCTTCTTTGACGGCCAACCAACCTGGCAAACACAAGGGGCTCTTCCGCCCGTCTTCGATGTCACTGGTCAACTAACCGATGTGTCGGGTAACGGTTTGGCAGGGATCTCGGTTGCTTTAACTGGACCAGGAGGCACAACAACTTCGACTGATGCCAATGGCAATTATTCATTCCTGAATCTCCAGGCGGCTGGCAACTACGTCGTGACGCCATCCAGTAGCGACTTCTTATTCAGTCCCGTAAATCGCGCCTTCAACAATTTGTCAGCTGACCACATCGCGAGATTTGTCGGCACGCAGTCGGTGGTCGGAATCAACGGCACTGTCACTGACAGCAATAACCTTCCGCTCAACAACGTGACAGTAACGTTAACGAAGAATGGTGTCGCTGCTGGGACTGTGCAAACCAATGTGCTTGGTAATTACAGTTTTCCGAATCAGACATCCGGCGCGGATTACGATGTTACTCCGACGGGAAGCTTCATTCCCTCGACCCAGTCATTCGGAAATCTGACGAATAATGTGGTCGCAAACTTCAAAGCTACGCCTGGCATTGCGTCGCAATGCAGCACCGTGGGCTTTGCGGCCAACAGTACTTTAGCGGTGGGCACAAACCCGAGCTACGTTGCAACCGGTGACCTGAACGGGGATGGAAGTTTGGATCTTGCAGTCTCCAACGAGAATACAAACAACGTTTCCATTTTACTCGGAGCTGGAAACGGGACCTTCAATGCGCCAACAAATTTTCCTGTCGGCAACCGTCCCCAGTCCGTTGCCCTGGGCGACCTAAATGGTGATGGAAAGTTGGATCTTGCAGTACCAAACAATAACGACAACAACGTGTCGATCTTGCTTGGTACGGGGACTGGCAGCTTTGGAGCAGCTACTAATTTTTCAGTCGGGACAGGTCCACACCCACTGGCCATAGCCGATTTCAATGGCGACAACAAACTTGACCTGGCGGTGCCCAACCAAGGTGCAAACACTGTTTCGATCCTGCTTGGAAATGGTTTAGGTAGTTTTGGGGCCGCTACTGATTTCGCGGTAGGTACGGCTCCTCGTAATGTTGCCGTAGGCGACCTCAATGGCGACGGTAAGTTGGATTTAGCAACTGCGAACATCAATTCCGGTAACGTCTCAATTTTATTGGGTACTGGTTCGGGTACTTTCACCGGTCCTACAAACTTCGCGACTGCGCCGCAGCCAGCGTTTGTTGCCGTTGGCCGTTTCAACGAAGACAACAACCTGGATTTGGCAGTACCCAGTGCCAATACAAATCAGGTATCCGTTTTGTTAGGCACTGGTGCTGGCTCTTTTGGTCCTGTGACCAACTTCGCCGCAACTAAATCTAAAGGTGCGTTCGTCGCCGACACTAATGGGGACAGCAGACTTGATCTCGTTTTGACGAACGACGCCAGCTCGATTTCGATCCTGCTCGGAACAGGCACCGGAACGTTCAGCTCCGAATCGAGTTTTGCTGTCGGATCGGACTCGTTTGCGGCTGCATCAGGCTATTTCAACGCTGACAATAAGCTTGATTTAGCGGTTGCAAATTACTCCGTCAACACAGTCTCGTTGTTGCTGAACACGACGGCTACATGCAACGGCCAAAGTTCACTAACAGTCAGCGGACAAGTGAAGTCGGCGGTTGGAAGTCCATTAGCAGACGTCGCGGTAACGTTGTCTGGTCCAATTACCCGCGTAGTAACCAGCGACTTGAATGGGAACTACTCCTTCCCGAACCTGGTGCCGGGTGGAAACTACGCCGTGACGGTGCAGAGCAGTCAATTCGTCTTCGCACCATCGCGTGCTGACCTCTTCAATCTGAGCAGCAATCAAACAGTAAACTTCAACGCAGCGCCGAACGTGGTGCCGCTGCCCACACCAACTCCCAGCGACAACTTCAACACGCCGACCCGCGATCCAGAACGCTGGAACCTGGGTACGCAGACGCAGCCCGTCGGTGCCGTTGACCCGCAGGTGACGACGACGCAGGTGAACGGGCAGTTAGTGATCAAGCCGGTGGCTCAGGCAGTCGGGCTGCATTACAACGGTTACGTGTCAGCCAACTCGTTTGACTTCCGCAATGGCGTCGCCGGCGTGGAGTTGGTGCAGGCCGCCAGCGGTGGCGCCGATTCGATCTTTGCGATTGGTAGTGACCGGGAGAACTTTACACGTTTCGTAGTGCACACGGCCGGTGGTCCCTCAGGGGTGGTGAACACGGTGCAGGGCCCGGATGGCATTGAGCAGCCGCTGGACGTGTCGATCCCCCAGTTGATCTTTCAAGTGGCGTTAGGTGGCCAACAGCTGCAGACAGTAAGTATCCCGTACGACCCGGTGCAGCATCGACATCTGCGTTTCCGCCACGAAGCCCAGGCGAATGCGATCCTATTTGAGACCAGTCCGAACAACATCGACTTCGTGGAACGCCATC
>QHXL01000159.1 GCA_003222935.1 Acidobacteriota bacterium | reverse complement strand
GCATTGTTATTCGCACGCAGTTGATCGAGAGTCTGAAGGCAATCGAGGATCGAGTGGTCCAATTGCAGAATGCGAAGACCGCTGAATTGTCCAAAGCCGATGCAAATGCGCGATTGGCCGAGATACTGGCGCGTTCAGAATACACGTCGTCTAAGGCGCAGGAAGCAAGCGCCTTTACGCGGTTGGTGCGCAGGCTGGTGAAATGGATCCAGAGCATTATGCCAAACATAACTCCGCCGGAAGCAGGCACGGCCGGACCATTTACCAGGATCGCGCAAATTTTTGTTATCGGTCTGGCGTTGGTCGTGATCACTTACGTCGTCATCAAGTTGTTCAAACACTTCGGTGGTCGAGTGCGAACGCCGAAGGTAAAGAAAAGCCGAGAGCCGAGAATCGTGCTTGGTGAGCGACTCGAGCCAGATGCTTCCGCCACTGATTTGTTATCTGAAGCTGAAACGCTTGCTCGACGGGGCGAGTTACGCGCTGCCATCAGGAAAGCTTACATAGCATTGTTGGTCGAGCTCGGCGATCGCAAAGTGATCAGCCTGGCGCAGTACAAGACCAACCGCGACTACCTTCGATCGGTTAGTGGTCTTCCTTCTCTTCATAAAAACATGAGTGGACTAACGGACAGTTTTGAACGTCACTGGTACGGTCTCGAACAAACATCAAGTAGCGATTGGCAAGACTTCAAATCCGCCTATCTGGTAGCACTGCGAGCTAACGACTGACACGATGCGTCAACGATTAACAATCATTCTTACTGTCGTTGTGATCCTGGGGTTGCTGGTGATCCTCAACACCATCACCTACGTGAAGCAACAGAAAGTGAATGACTCGGAATTGCTGGCTGATCGTTCTACGTACCACGGAGGTCCTACTGGTACTCGAGCATTGTATGACCTTCTTAGCGAGACGGGTCACAAGGTGATGCGTTGGCGTGAAGCCCCGGAGAAAATTCTTAGCGAGTCCGGACGTCAGGTCAAAACATTTGTTGTGGTTGGCAGAACGCGATTGCCATTTACGGAAGATGAAGCACAAAGTTTACTGGGCTGGGTTCATAATGGCGGTCAGTTGGTGATCGTTGACCGGGATCCTGATGAGCAGCTTGTGCCGAAGTCTGGTAAATGGGCTGTGAACGTTCTCCGGTTCGATGCTCCGCCCATCGATCTGGATCCTTTGGACGCAAAGCAAATGACGGCCAATGTCACGCCATTACAGGCGGTGCAGCCCACTTTGTTTACCCAGGATATCCAGGAGGTGATGCCCTCTCGATTCGCTGGACGGATAAGAGTGGTTCCTGCTCTGTCAGAGCACACCAAACCCAATCCGGTCGCAGTAACGATTGAGGCCGAGCCAGTCTCGAATAGCTCAACAGCTCCAGTGATTCACATCGCTGATCGCGATGGCGGTTTACTAGCGGATTACTCTTACGGTTTGGGCAGGATTACGTTGCTCAGCGATCCTTACGTCGTTGCAAATAACGGGATCAGTCAGAAAGACAATCTTCAGCTGGCCATTAACACGCTGACTAGTCTCGATGGTCTGGTGGCCTTCGACGAGTATCACCAGGGCCATGGAATTTCGCAGAACGAGTTTGCAAGCTACTTTGCGGGAACGCCGGTGTTGGCGATCGTCGCACAGCTTGTGATCCTGATTCTGTTGGTGCTGTGGACTAGTTCGCGAAGGTTTGCTCGACCGTTACCCCTGGTTCAAGTAGATAGACGCTCGAGCCTGGAGTTTGTGGCATCGATGTCAGAGCTGCAGGAGCGTTCGCGAGCTTTCGACCTGGCGGTAGAGAACATCTACTCGCGCACACGCCGGGTATTAGCACGATTTGCCGGCGTCGACTACAACAGTCCGCGGTCCGAAGTTGCGGCGCGTGTCGCGATGCGGTCCACCATCGACGCGCATAGTCTTGAGACACTGATGCGTCAATGTGAAGAAACAATTAATGGCTCCCCGACGACGTGGCGCCAGGCAATTGATCTTGTTGGACGATTACGCGAAGTAGAACGAACGTTGGGACTGCGAATGCGCTCCCGCGACCAGAGACAAGCTGCCGAGAAGATTTAACTTGCGCGCTTATCGCGACTCGCAGAACTTTGCACTTTCAGGGGAAACAAAGTACAAAACACGAAGTACAAAGGTCCATAATCTCCTAGACTGCTACTCATCAAATGGCTGAATACGTCTCCTCCACTGTCGCACACATCCGAAATGAACTGCACAAAGTGATCGTTGGCCAGGATGAGCCGATCGAACAGATACTGATCGCTGTGCTCGCCGAGGGCCATGCCTTGATTGAAGGAGTGCCCGGCACAGCAAAGACGCTCACAGTCAAAACACTTTCCAAGATCATCAACGCTACTTTTAGTCGAATTCAATTCACTCCCGACTTGATGCCTTCCGATATAACAGGCACCAATGTTTTCAATGTGGCTACTTCAAATTTCAACCTGCGTCGTGGCCCGATCTTTACCGACATCCTCTTAGCTGATGAGATCAACCGCACACCACCCAAGACGCAAGCAGCGTTGCTCGAAGCAATGGAGGAACGTCAGGTAACAATCGATGGTGAAACTCATCCATTGCCGCCGATCTTCACTGTGTTAGCAACGGAAAATCCAATTGAGTACGAGGGGACATATCCTTTGCCCGAGGCCCAGTTGGACCGCTTTCAGCTGAAGATTTTGTTGGACTATCCGGCTGAGGAACACGAAAGAGAAGTGCTCGCGAAATGGGACGCCGGGTTCAATTCCAAACGCTTGGATCAGGTCGACATCCAACCCTTGCAGGATCCAAACGCAATCATTTACTGCCGGCAGGAAGTTAGCAAAGCACGAATGGAAACGGGAGTGCAGCACTATGCCGTCGATATAGTGCGGCGAACGAGAGTTCATCCATTCGTCCATTATGGAGCCAGCCCGCGTGCTTCAGTCGCACTGTTGCTATGTTCAAAAGCACTGGCGGCAATTCGTGGAAGAGACTTTGTGACGCCAGACGACGTTAGAGACGTGGCGCCACCAGTTCTGCGTCATCGTCTGACGTTACGCGCGGAAGCAGAGCTTGATGGGGTAACTGCCGACGCGGTAATCATGGACATCCTCAAGTTAACCGAAGTTCCTCGCTAGTGGTAAGTTCAACTTAGACCTTTTGCGTAACGGTATGTTCGTCTAGAATCCGCCGGTGCGTTTTGTTTTCACAAAGCTCTTCTATCTATTAATAGCGCTCGCCTTCATTCCTTTGTCGTTGTCATGGCAGTACCCATGGTTGAAATGGGTTGTGCTCGCCTACGATGTTGGTCTGTTGATCGTCGCGGTTATTGATTCACGGACCAGCCGTCTGCGAAAGGGCGTCGCAATCACTCGCGAGTTTGGCGGTCGCTTTGCTGTGGGCGCTGAAACAGAAGTACGAATTCACGTTCAGAATGCGACCAACCGGGCAATCCAGGTAATCCTCAAGGATGAGTTCCCACCACAAATGACTCTCAACGGGGTTCGCGAAGGTCGTATCGACGTTGAAGCCCAGTCAACGGCAACGTTGATATATGAACTAACTCCGCCGAAGCGCGGCCGTTTTGAGTTCGGAGTTACCGCACTGCGATTCAAGTCACGACTAAAACTCGTCTGGTGCGAAACAAAAGTAACGGAGCCTGTTTCGGTAAAAGTCTATCCAAACATGCGTCGCGCAAGAGAAGCGGAGTTAAAAGCTCTGGGTGCGCGTTCGGTTGTTTCGTCACATCGCAAAACTTCGTGGCGCGGCGAAGGTCGTGAATTTGAATCGATGCGCGACTACGTGCGTGGTGATGAACTCAGGCATATTTCCTGGACCGCTACGGCTCGCCGGGGAAAATTAACTACGCGGCAGTATCAGATCGAACGCGACCAGACGATCTTAATCGCGCTCGACGCGGGCCGGTTGATGACGGCGCGGATTGAAAAAGAGACCAAGCTCGACACCGCAGTTCATGCAACCCTCGCGCTTATTTCCGCCGCTGCTCGTGCGGGTGATAACGCCGGACTGGTTGTGTTTGGCAGAAAGATCAAGAGTTACCTGCCGCCGGGTCGAGGTCGCGATCACATTGAATCGGCGCTTGAAGCTTTGTACGCGGTTGAGCCGGAAATGATCGAGCCGTCGTACGCGCGGGCCTTTGAGTTTATTGCGGCGAACAGTAAACGCCGCGCTTTGATTGTCTTGTTAACGGATTTGGTTGACGAAGAAGGTTCAAAAGAGCTCCTGACGTCGCTCCACTTACTGCGACCACGTCATCTACCGTTAGTAGTA
>QHXL01000689.1 GCA_003222935.1 Acidobacteriota bacterium | reverse complement strand
TGGCGTGTTTTACGTTTTGGAGCTGTGAGACCAGGCGGTCGGCGAGATGCATCAGCCGGTGATGGCAAGAGACTCTACGCCGCTTCAGCGCTGCTTCTGTCGGCTACAGAGTATCGGACGGGGCCCCAATCCTTAACCAGTTCGACAATCTTTTGGAGTTGCTCTACCTGGGTCGAACTCTTTTGCCGGTCGGATACCGAGGCTATCTCGAGCCTCAACATTCGATCCGCAAACATCATGAAGTCTTTGAATCTACTTAGTGAAATTCCCCTGCCGAGCAGGTACGGGATGGTCCAAAAATCAAACGACCATTGCGGTAACCAGATCGATTCATTAGTCGTGAGAAACAACCTGTCAATGTGGTCCATGGCCTCAAGACTGTCCATCGTCGCGTGACTCCAAACAAAGCCTTCGCCCGAAATCTGGTATTGTGTACCCGGTTCGCAGTACCACATCTGGGCGCGGTAATAATCCGGTTTGGTGGCCTGTATGAAATCGATAGTCTCCTGCACGGTGGACTCGGTTTCGCCGGGGAACCCAATAATGAACGAACCGAAGGTCATGATGCGTCGCTGTCGCAACATCTCGATGCCAGCAGTATATTTTTCGATGGTGGCGGCCTTGTTCATGTTACTCAAAATAGTAGGCGAGCCTGACTCAATCCCCAGGAATACGCCCTGACAACCACTTTCAGCCATCAAATCGATTGCTTCTTCATCGGAGTTACTACACCGGAAATAAGAGAACCATTTGAACGGGTAGCGCTTCCTAATCATCATGCGGCAGATATCTTTGAATCGCGGAAATGGAACGTTGAAAGTGTCGTCGATGAACACCACGTTCTCGACGTTTCCGAGTTCCACCATTGAATCAAGTTCTTTCTCGAGCACATCGAGGCTGGTCAATGTCAGCGCACCAGCGCGGGTCGGATAGTTACAGAACGAACATTTGAAAGCACAACTGCGCGCCGTTCTGGTTTGTAGCGTCTTGCCCAATTCCATCTCGGGGAAGCTCAGCCAGTCGACATAGTTCTCGTCGAGAGAATTGTTTTCGGCTAACACTTTGGTGCGGCGCATTTCGCCGTTCTCGAAATAGACGATGTTGGGGACGAGGCTTAGGTCAGCGCCGTCTCTCAGCGATTCAACAATTTGCAGCAGCGTCAGTTCGCCCTGGCCTTCAATCACATAAATATCCGCCCCCATGTCATCCAGAGCCGACCTGAAACCTTCGCTGTGAGGATTTCGTGCGTGATTGGAGATCAACGGGCCGCCCACGACGATCTTTACCTTGCTGTTATGAGTCCTAATGAACTCCACCATTTCGTTGACCGGTTGGTTAACCACGTAGAAAGTAGTCGTGATGGCTATGCAGAGCGGTTCCTGTTTTAGATAATCGATAAGTTTCTCTTGTTCGTACTGGTAGAGATTGATGTATTCAGCATGGCAACCTCTTTTTCTGAGGTAGTTAGTTAAATAGATCGCGGCCAGGTTGGGAATATCTCCCGATTTGAACTGTTGAGCCGCGCTCTGATCCGGGCGCGCCGGTGAAGCGAGTTCGGTGACGTGGTTGAGCAATCCCAGGTAATCCAGCTTTTGTCCGCCAAGATCGACAAAGCTGAATCTAAGATCGCGATACGCCTCTGAGTCTGCTCCGTAGTTCTTGAGGAAGCTCTCGTATCTTTGAAAGGGAATTTCGTTGTAACCAATTACGACACAATCAAGGCTTTTCTTCATGGCCATCTCCTTCTAATATTGGCAGCAGGCTCTCCCACCCACTCGATCAAAAACTGAAACGGACGCGCGCCTCAAGTCGGCGATTGCCAGCGGTAGTGCTGCCGAGGCCCAACCCGGAGCTGTAAGCGGTCGCAGCGGCGTTTGATTTCGCAAAGAGTGCTGAACGCATATTGCCTATGGGCGTGTTTGGGTTTGTGCGATTGAAAATGTTCTGGCCCTGAAGCGAAAACGTTAGATTGAAACGCTTCTCAGACCTGGCACCCGGAGTGCCGGCGCCAACCGTCGCCTTCGAACCAAAGCTAATCGCCTTGCTGAGACGAAGGTTGGCGATAATAAAGGCGGGTCCGTTACCGAAGTTGCGCGGTATCGTCTGTTGATCGAAAGCCGGGTTCGGGTCCAACAGCAGCCCCGCCAGCGACACCACGCCCGGTCTCGAGGCATCCGTGGCGAACGAGGGCCGTTCGGTGAATTGCTGGTCTCCATTTGTATCAACTCCCGTGGTGATGTTGTAAGGCAGGCCCGCATACGCAACGACAAATGGACTCAGGGTGATTTTCCCGGGAGCGTTGATCGAGCCACCGAAAAGAAAGCGATGACGGACATCGACCGCGGATCGTCCATACTCGCCGGACAAGTCGAAAGAGTTTGCTGGAAAAGTCTCAGGCCCATCCGTGTCACTTTTCGCTTTGCCCAGGGAATAGGTTGCGTAGAACCCGAAC
>QHXL01000295.1:2337-6869 GCA_003222935.1 Acidobacteriota bacterium | reverse complement strand
AGCCTGTAGGGAACAGGGCATTTCGGCTGAAGTCCCGAAGTTAGCCTCATTCTGAACTGGATGCGTAAGTCTATTGTTTTCAACGTCAGCGGTCTTTCTCTGCCCCGATTCTCCGAGTGCCGACGTATTCGGATGAGGCGCGACTGTAAAAATTCCGGGCCCCGAGGAACGATGTGGCAGTCAACTCAAGGCAGATAACGCTCGTGGATCACGTTTCGGTGATGAGCGACGTGTCCAGCGATGATGTATGCAAGAGCGTTTACCGTAACGGGATTGTCGCTCGCAATGCCCGACCGAGCCCACGAATCCGGTGAAAGGTTTTCGAAGAAAGAGAGCGTGGCTAGCCGAACATTCCTGAATTCATCCCTCAGAGCGGACCAACTCATTTTGTTTGCTGACGCTGCCGCCGCGCAAACGTCCTGATCGAAGCTCGGAAGCGCGTCGCCAAATCCCCGCGCAAACCAGAACGCACGATGTAGAAACACCCGTTCGGTATCGTTAACGTGATTCACAACCTGACGAATCGTCCACTTGTCCGGGGCGTAACTATGCAAAGACTGCTCATCGGAGATACTGGCCAGGAACGACCGGGTGTCCTCAAGCTGCGATTTGAGCTCGGGAATTATGTCGTCAGTTTGAATAAGGTCGATGTATCGGCTGTAGTAGGGGGCGGCTTCACTTTGTTGTGGTCGAGTCATAGGATGAATCCTAAAACGGACGCCGCGAAAAGACAAAGTCACGATCAAACGCGCCAAATCGTCGCTGAAAAACCCCAGTAAAACCGCACGAAACCCACATTAAATAGCCAATCAATCTGTAACCGGTTCGGCTCCGCAAGTGTCTATGTTAGTGACTGAAATAGAGGTGTGAATTAGCTCAGGAATTGAGCCAAACAAGGAGAGGGAATCAAGACGAATATGAAAACCGTTAAAACGACTCTACTAACAGTTGGCATTGTGCTGATGCTTGGTTTAGTCCCGGCAATGGCCCAACGCAGCAGAACAGTTGAAACAATAAATCCCCAGTTGGCAAAACAAGTGCGACGGGAATTAGTGAGACTTCCGTACTACGGGGTATTTGATAATCTCGCGTACAGCGTCAATGGAAATACCGTTACGCTCTATGGACAAGTTGTCAGATCGAGCACTCGCTCGGATGCCGTGAATCGAGTGAAAAGGTTGGATGGTGTTTCCCGAGTGGTGAACAACATTAAAGTGTTGCCATTGTCGAGATTTGACGACGACATTCGTGTAAAGACGTACCGTTCAATCGCACGAATGGGTGGGCTAAGCAGGTATCTCCAGGGCGGAAATCCGTCACTTCATATTGTGGTGGATAACGGGCACGTAACCCTGGAAGGTGTGGTGGCAAACAACTCGGACAGAGCGTTGGCAAACATGGCGGCGCGACAAGTCTCGGGTGTTTTCTCGGTGAAAAATAACTTGCGGACCGATCGAGAAAGCGGCATCGGCTAACGCAGTCGTGAATCGTCAATCGTGAATCGTTAATCGTTAACTCGATTGCGATTCACGATTTCGATTTGCGATTTACTACCTGCAATCGCTGTTGCGACTCCCATCGAATACCAAAAAAGCATCGCAACTTCACTGTCACCATAGTTGTAATTGACTAGCGAACTCGCAAGAAATCCGGTGAGTGCTGCCAGCGTTCCCAGGAGTATGCCGTAGACATTGGTGTCACCACGTTCACTGGCCGCTTTAGTAGAACGCGCAAGATGAATCCAAAAAGCGATCATCATCCAAAGCCACAACCCGAGCATTGGTAAGCCGCGATCAAAGGCCAGTTGTAACGGTGTCGAGTGAAGATGAAGCATGTCTTTGCCGGGAAATCCCCACTCGGTCCAATGAAGCTTCATCGCGTCCATCCCATGACCAAACACCGGATGAACGAATATTCGCGACAACCCGACACGCGCAACCTCAACACGTAAAGAAGAGCTGTCGTCACCCAGCAGGAGTGCTTTGTCGGCGCGTGTTTGCCAAACCACGACCGCGCCGAATCCAATTACAAGAGACAAAACCGCTGTAAAAACTAATCTTGGTACGCCATGAAGCGTACGCCAGGCCACGACACTCGCTCCAATCGCAAACGCAACGAGAACAGTTCTCATTGCGGTAAAGGCTATTCCAAAAATGAGAAGCCCCGTCGCAGCGAGGGCAATCTTGAAGTATTTGTTTCCTCCGTGATTGCTAAAGTGGGCCAGCGCAAGTCCAAGACTGAGTTGGGCGATCATCTGAATTACTTCAGCAAAGGTTTCGTAGTGTCGCGTCCAGCCCGAAGCTCGAAACTGATGATTTCGTTTACTTCCCGTTATGCCGGAGACTGACTGGGCCACCCCCCACCCGGGCGACAGTATTCGCTCCACGTGTTCCCCTCGAGAGATCACGCCCACGCTAAGCGGTTGATCGTTTCGAGTTCCTTTGATGGCACTGTCAACCTCGGCAATGGAATAGACACGCGTACGGCCAATACGCCAAACCGTATCACCGGGACGAATATCAATCTTTCGGAGCGGACTTGTCACAGCAAGCTCCTCAACCACTACGCCACGACCGCGCAATAGATCGATGGCACTGTAAGCGACTCCTACACATCCTGTGAGGATCAAAACTGCAGACAATGTGAGTGCCGATTTTTTTGTGACAATGGCGCGAGCCAGGTAAAACAACAACACACACCATGAGGCCTTGAGTTTTGCGATACTGATCTGCGGCTCAGCTGACAATACTGCGGAAAGCACCGTCCAAAGGAATGAAACTAGAATGATGAGGTCAAATTTGGATCGGCTCAATCCAAGCCGTCGGGTAGCAACAATTCGAAGCAACCAACCGATAGTCGCGAGTGCCACTCCGATCGAACTAGCAGCGACTGAATGTGGCGCGAAGGCAACATAGATTAGCAATCCAACCAGGGCGACATTCTGGCCGAATTGAGCAAACGCATTCTGTTTCAAATTTTCCCTGGTCACGATGACTGAAAAAACGAACCGCGGGTCGAAAAAATACGTTCGTTGACACCCTTTATTTACGCGTGTTAGCGTATCTCTTGGCTGTGCTCATGGAGTGGAAAAGTGGATTTCTGACAAGCATGTAAATCAAAGAGCTTTGTCCCGCTGCCCGCCGCTACGATAACCGCCGCCAACCCTGGTTAATGATACATAATATCCCTGATGGCGTTCGAAAAAGCTAAGGTCTTAAAAGCTGCCGAGAAATTCCTGTCACAGGGAAAGATCAATGCAGCAATCAAAGAGTACCGTCAGATTGTCGACAACGATGCCGATGATCTAACGACTTTGAATATGCTGGGCGATCTTTACGCTCGTTCCGGCAAGAAGGACGATGCTGTCGCCTGTTTTGAGCGAATCGCTGAACACTACTCTAATCAAGAGTTCAACCTCAAGGCGATCGCAATGTACAGGAAGATCGAGCGCATCAAGACGCGCGATCCGATCGTTGCCCACAAGCTTGCCGAACTTTATGCAACACAGGGGTTGGTCGTCGATTCACGGGCGCAGTACTTGATTGTTGCGGATGCTTACACCCGCGCAGGCGACAACAAACGTGCACTTGATATTCTTCACAAGATTGCCGATCTCGATCCCAACAACACCGACATTCGTCTCAAGCTCGCCGAGGGCTACCTGAGAGAAAACATGCGCCGCGAAGCCGCCAGCGCTTTTGTGCAGGCGGCTAACCGCCTTCATTTTGTATCGGCTCACGATCGGGCATTAGACGCTTACACAAAAGCACTCGAGCTAATTCCCGACGATACCGACGCGCTACATGGAATGCTCGATTCCCATGTGGCCCGAGGTACGGCCGACGAAGCCGCGGAAGTGTTGGAAGGTGTGGTCACAGGCCGCGAGCAAGACAACGAGCTCGTTTCGATGCTGGCTCGTGCGTATCTCGAGGCGGAAGATCCTAAAGGAGCGGAAAGGGCCACGTCGTTATTGATGGCCCAGGATGCGTCAAACTATTTACAGTTACTGCCGGTAGCTCGATTGTATTTGAAAGGTGCTGAGGTTGATGATGTAGTACGCATCCTCGCAACTGTGATCGACAGAATGCTTGCCGGTCGTGAAGAGAACGAATTGGTCTCGCTGGTAAACGGAGTCCTGGAACGCAATCCTGACCACGTAAAAGCTTTGCGAATGCTTGTCCGCGTCAATTGGTGGCAGCGTGACATGGATGCGCTAAAGTCATCGCTCGAACGCCTGGCCGAAGCTGCCGAGGCTGCAGACTTAGCTGACGAAGAGAGGTATGCACTCACTCAGTTGGTGCGACTGGCGCCGGATGAACAACGTTACCTTGATCGACTAAACGTCCTCGGTGGTTTACAGGACGAATCACCCGATGATTTGCCGCCCTTGCCTGAGTCGCCGGACGTGCCGCAGTTTGAAACGTTCGCTGTCGTGAGAGACGACGAACCTGCAATGGGAGAGATTGTTCCTCAAATAATAGAATTTGAGGGTAACGAGGCTGCCAACCAAACGATTTCGGACCCGACATCTT
>QHXL01000295.1:0-2185 GCA_003222935.1 Acidobacteriota bacterium | reverse complement strand
GTTCTTGAGAAACAGTTTGGACCACACAAAGAGCTCAAGTCCCGGCGCGACAAACTCACGCGTTCCACTGCTCCGGCAGAGGCTCAGCCGGCTGTTTTTGAGTTTAATGCTACTGAAGTCGATGAACCCCATGAGGAAACGGTCTCGCTCGATATGGCATTCGCGCCGATTGAGAGTGCCCGCAACGGACTTGTAGCTGAAGTCGCGACTCCTGCAAAGGCTAATGCTCAGAAGGGCATCGACTCGGGGCTCGCCGAACTTTTCGAAGAGTTTCGCGTCGCCGAAGAAGAAGACACAGGACTCGAAGACTATGAAACGCACTACAACATGGGTACGGCCTACAAGGAGATGGATTTAGTCGACGAAGCTATCCAGGAGTTTCAGACCTCCGTCGCACTCGTGAAGCCTGCAGATGGCACGTCGCGGTTTCTCCAGTGTTGCAACATGCTCGGCCACTGTTTTGTGCAGAAGGATATGCTTGAAGCGGCAATCATGTGGTTTAAAAAGGGCCTGTCTGCGCCGGGCCACAGCGAAGACGAGTATCAAGCCCTTCGTTATGAATTGGCCGGTGCTTACGAGGGCCTCGGCGACGTAGCGCAGGCTCAGCAATATTACACAGAGGTTTATGGCGTCGACGTCAACTATCGTGAAGTTGCGGAGAAGCTACAAAATTTGCGGAAGAAGAAATAGAATGCTTCCTGCAAGCAGGTTAAAGTGAATGTCAGCAAGACTCAGCGTAATTTTCTATATCATCCTTTGCCTTGAGATCGGCATCTTTCTTACGGTGCTGCCATGGTGGCCGCAAGGAATGTGGGGACTGAGTGACTGGGGCAATAACTATTTTCTGTTATATGCTGCGCGTAAGACCGGATATCAGGGACTACAAACCGTTGTTGCCTCTGGATGGGTACGTGGTGCCGTTACCGGTGTGGGCCTTTTGAATCTGGGCATCGCCTTCTGGGAAATATTCAACTTCAAACAGACTGTGCGTGCTCTGCAGAATCAGATCGCCGGTCAGACTTCAAGAAATGCCGCCGCAACTCCAGCGACCGATCATTTATCTAATAACGAGCGGCGCGACGACCTCACAAACAACTCCTGACGATCCTGAATTCTTAAATATCCTTCGACTCGTCAAAGCTGCGGTAGAAGCGCAGGTTTCACTGGTTCAATTGCGGGAAAAGTCTCTAACCGCCCGAGTCCTTTTTGAACTCGTGCTAAGAGCGACTGAACTCACTGCGGGAACCGCTACGCGACTCTTGGTCAATGACCGTTTCGATATCGCCCTGGCTGGAGGCGCTGATGGTGTTCAACTCACGAGCAGTTCTATTCCGGCAGCTGTTGTTAGAGAGATATGCGGGTCTAGTTTCCTGATAGGCGTATCGACACACTCGTTGGACCAGGCGCGGATGGTCCAGGACAGCGCTGACTTTGTTCTTTTCGGACCAATATTTGAAACAGAATCAAAGAGCAAGTTTGGTGAACCGCAGGGTGTCGGACGACTTCAAGACGTGGCGACCGAGTTGAGCGGTTTGCCGGTGATTGCGATTGGCGGGGTGTCGATGGAGAATTTTCATCAATGTCTGGCTGCTGGCGCGGCGGGTGTTGCGGCAATCAGTATGTTAAGTGACCCGGAATCGTTATCATCCATCGTTAAATCGATCAAGACCTAATTTGTAGGGGCGTCCCTCCGTGGGCGCCCCTACACAGCCAACGAAGCTACGCCGAAAGAGGGGTGCCCACGGAGGGACGCCCCGACAAATTCAGATGGACCAGCAACAAGCGTTACCTAACCGACCAGTGGTGCTGACTATTGCCGGCCTCGACCCTTCTGGGGGAGCTGGCATTGTTGCTGACATCAAAACAATCTCCGCTTTTGGCTGTTTCCCGGCCGCGGCTCTGACGTCAGTTACATATCAAAACACTACGGGAGTTTTTGGAGCAGAACATCAGTCGGCTGAGACACTTCGTTCGCAAGTCGTGCCTATCATCACAGATCTAAACGTCGTAGCGGCAGAAAGCGGAATGTTGCCAACAGCGGAAATCGTTGCTGAAGTGGCGAGGTTGTTTGGTGAATCCAACTTGCCCGCCCCGGTAGTCGATCCGGTCATGGTTTGAACGTCGGGCCATGATCTAATCGATAGTGAAGCGCTCAAGATGGTCAAAACGCGACTATTGCAAGTCG
>QHXL01000688.1:2225-2533 GCA_003222935.1 Acidobacteriota bacterium | reverse complement strand
GAGTTGTGTAGATTTGTGAGAAGCAGTCAGCATTTGTCGCACCTTCCAATTGTTTTGTTGAGTGCGCTGGACGCCAAGAATGCTGATGCTGAGAAAGTCGATGTCTTCTTACCGAAACCGGTTTCACCTGAAGTGCTGCTCGATTGCATCGCTAAACTCCTGGTAGTGTAGATCCCCTTTACTGCGCGATGGAACTGAAGGAGTCGATTGTGCTGGGACCGCAGGCGTCCCCGCCTGCCCTTTTTGCCCTCCCTGGTCTTGATGGTTAACGCGTGCAGGCGGGGACGCCTGCGGTCCCAGCAGCGAGT
>QHXL01000688.1:1062-2212 GCA_003222935.1 Acidobacteriota bacterium | reverse complement strand
AACCACTGCTTTTACTTTGGTCCGTAAGCCCCTTGATTAAACGGAGGCCCCGGAACTCTTGAGAGCATGATCGAGAGGTGTATAGGGAATTCCCTGGGCCAACGCCACTGCTTCGTATGTGCAGTGACCTCCGAAAGTATTTACACCTTCCTTCAATCCCGGATCCTGATTGATCGCTTCGTGAAACCCTCGGTTCGCGAGTTTCACTGCATAGGGCAGCGTCGCATTGGTAAGCGCGAATGTTGAGGTACGTGGAACAGCACCCGGCATGTTCGCTACGCAATAGTGCAACACACCTTCAACATAGTAAGTCGGATCCGAGTGTGTCGTTGGATGAGTTGTCTCAATACAACCCCCCTGGTCTACTGCAACGTCGACGATGACCGCACCGTTGGGAACGTCCTTAAGCATCTTCTGAGTTATCAGCTTGGGGGCCGCCGCGCCTGGGACCAACACAGCGCCGACGATCAGATCGGCTTGCGAAATCGCATCCTGGATCATGTAAGCGCTCGACGCTAAGGTTGAGATCTTCGAAAGGAAAATGTCGTCGAGCTCACGGAGTCGATCGAGGTTGGTATCGATCATCGTGACGTGTGCTCCCATACCGACGGCCATCTTGGCAGCATTTGTTCCCACCACGCCGCCGCCGATAATCACAACTCGTGCGGCCGGCACACCCGGTACACCGCCGAGCAAGATACCTCGGCCGCCACTCATTTTTTCCAGGTAATGAGCACCAACCTGGATCGCCATGCGACCTGCGACTTCAGACATTGGTGTTAACAAAGGCAAGGTACCACGTCGATCGGTTATCGTTTCATATGCGATACCGATAACTTTTCGATCGATTAACTGCTGAGTGAGTTCTTTGTCGGGAGCAAGGTGAAGATACGTGAAGAGTAGCTGACCTTCGCGCATACGCGGGTATTCAGGAGCAATAGGCTCCTTCACCTTCACAATCATCTCGGCGTTGGCCCAAATGTCATCGGCTGACTCGAGGATGGTTGCGCCTGCTTTTTGATAGAGACCGTCCTCGAATCCGGAGCCTGAACCTGCACTCTTTTCCACAATGGTTTCATGCCCGGCGTCAGTTAACGCCCGAACACCTGCGGGGGTTAATCCCACTCTATATTCGTTGTCTTTGATTTCT
>QHXL01000688.1:0-1048 GCA_003222935.1 Acidobacteriota bacterium | reverse complement strand
TCACGGTGTAATCCTCCGGTTTATTAAACAAAAATAAATAGGGCGATGTGTTTGTTACTGAGGTGTTTCAACGGCATCAATCTGCGCTCGTTGCAGTTTGCCGCTGAAGTCGACATAGATCGACTTCCATTCGGAGAAGATATCAAGGACCTGCGTTCCGGCTTCGCGATGACCATTACCGGTAGCCTTCGTTCCACCGAAAGGAAGGTGAACTTCCGCGCCTATGGTTGAGGCGTTGACGTAAAAGATGCCGGTGTAAAGATCATTCATTGCTCGGAAGGCGCGATTTACGTTCTGCGTGTAAATAGCAGCTGACAATCCGTAACGAACTCCATTCGCAATCTGAATTGCATCTTCAAGTGAGTTAGTTGGGATCACGGTTGTTACCGGTCCAAAGATCTCCTCCTGGGCAATGCGCATGTCCGGGGTGGCGTCACTGAAAACAGTCGGCTCAATATAGTAGCCGTGAGTATAGTCGCCCCTGACAAGTCTCTTGCCGCCTGTAGCCAGAGTGGCGCCGTCTTCGTCGCGACCAATCCGAATGTAGTTCATTATCTTCTCGACAGCGTCGCCGTTGATAACGGGACCAACGTCGGTCCTGGCATCTGCGCCGTTACCGACGCGTAAACTCTTCGTCGCATCTACCAGTTTCTTCACAAACTGTTTGTAGACCTTCTTGTGAACAATTAACCGGGACGATGCTGTACACCTTTGTCCAGACGTACCAAAGGCGCCCCAAACGGCGCCTTCTATTGCTAAATCGATATCTGCATCTTCCATCACGATAATGGCGTTCTTGCCGCCCATTTCGAGCGAGCAGATCGCATTTCGTTCCGCGCAGGCTGAAGCGACTATGCGTCCGGTTTCTGTTGATCCGGTAAAGGAGATCAGTCGCAAAGCCGGGTGATTTGTCATCGCTGCCCCGACAGTTTCGCCAAACCCCGTCACCATGTTTACGACGCCCGGCGGAATGCCAGCTTCCTCGCAGGCCTTGACGAGGTTATAGGTTGAGAGTGGCGTATCTTCAGCCGGTTTGATGACGACTGTG
>QHXL01000294.1:7983-8405 GCA_003222935.1 Acidobacteriota bacterium | reverse complement strand
AAAATTCCAGCGAGTCGCTTAAATGAGAGAGCTCGCGGGCCCCTTTTTGGCAATTGCCATGCCCCCATCTGAAGTTTTGTAGAATCTCCACAAATCCAAGGCTCCACCCCCTAGCCGAGGTGTTCGTAACTCCAATCAAATCCAAAAAAATGGGAATATCCAGAAATTTAAACCGTCGGTTCTGGCCCGACACAGCCTCGACACTTTTCCCCTGGGCCGATACTGGACCGATCGACAGGTGGATCCCGAGGCCGTTGCTCGAGAGATCAGCATGAAGTTTTCGTCTCCATCTTGTTGCCTTCAACTTCATTTGCGGTTATTAACAAACTCAACATGGCCGAACGCATCTATCGCGACCCAGTCCACAACATCATTCGCTTGCGCACCGATAACGATGAAGGCGACTTGATGATGAGACTCAT
>QHXL01000294.1:5713-7943 GCA_003222935.1 Acidobacteriota bacterium | reverse complement strand
GCCGAGCACTCTCGCTTCACACATTCACTCGGAGCTTTTCACTTGATGACGAGAGTGCTGGATCGATTCAGTGAGCGATACTCAATCAAGCCGGAGGATAGAATCGCGGCGCGAGCTGCGGCCCTGCTCCACGACGTGGGCCATGGATCGTTTTCACACGTGATGGAAAAGGTCCTTCACTTTCATCACGAACAATGGACCGTCCAGGTTCTGCTGAGTGAGAGTACCGAGATTGGACAGCTGCTGCGTTCGCACTCGGCTGATCTTCCTGACAAGGTCGCCTCGATCATCGAAGGTAAATTTCAGCCTGCTTCACTCGCACAACTGGTCTCATCTCAACTTGATGTTGATCGAATGGACTACCTGCTTCGCGACTCGTTGATGACCGGTGCGAAGTACGGGATCTACGATCTTGAATGGATCATCAACGCGCTGGCGATTGATGAAGCTGCTGATCGAATCTACGTCGAGGCTCGTGGACTCTACGCGGTCGAGGAATACTTGCAGGCGCGGTACTACATGTTCCGTCAGGTCTATTTTCATCGAACACTGCGATCGGCTGAAGCCGTGTTGCGTTCGATCATCAGACGCGCTCTCGAACTTCATGCCCAGGGCATCGAGGTTTGGCACGCACCGGGAACTGCGTTTGACAAGATCCTGGGTCGTGAACCCTTGTCAATCACGGAGCACTTACAAGTCGACGATTCTGATTTCGTCTTTCATGTGAAGCAGTGGCAGAACTCTGACGATCAGATACTCAGTGATCTGAGTCGCAGGTTCATCAATCGTCGACTCTTCAAGGCGATTGACCTGGACATGCCGCCTTCCGAGAAAGCCGCTTTCATTGCGAGTGCACGCGACGTCGTGAGGAGCTGTGGTTTTGATCCGGACTATTACTTTATCGAGGATCGCGCGAGTGACGTTCCTTATTACAGTTATTACGCTGCTGATCGCGCTGAACCCAAAACGCATATCTACGTGGAGAGCGGCTATGCTCAACCTGAAATCCTGGAGATCAGTGAAATCAGTAATGTCGTAAGAGGACTACAGCACGGCTACGAACTACATCGAGTCTGCTTTCCATCAGAGGTCAAGAGTGAAGTTTATGAACTCTACCATCGCGGGGGCGTGAAAGAAGCCGCCCGGGTAGGCATTGAGGCTTGATCTCCAAAACTTGATTCGTGTTTCGCTGAACTACCCTCATCAATGCGTCGTTTATTTGCCACCCTTTGCTTTCTGACGATCGTCGTCGTTTCTGCCAGTGCTCAAAGTACTGAACCGCCGACGCGGGTGGCTGTACTTGATTTTGGTGAGACTTCCTTTGGCAAGACCGCCGCCGACAAACTGCGAACAGCCCTTCGATCGACTTCGAGCATTCAACTGATAGACCGCGATCTTAGTAAGGCCGCCGCCCTCGGTGTTGGTTATACTGGATCGCTCAACTTGTCTCTCCCCGAAGCCAGGAACCTTGGCGCCGCAATCGAAACTGACTTCTATATTATTGGCGAAGCTCAAGCGCTACGTCGCTCTTCATCGCAGGTACCGGTTTTTTACGAATCGTACGCTTCGATCTTTGTGATTAGTTCGCGCACCGGCCGGCTGCTAAATTGGGAACGATCAAGTTTCGAGGCTGACACGGCAACCGCAGCGGAAGAGAAACTAATTAGCCACCTGAGTAACGGCGAAACGATTCAGCATTGCCTGAAAACAATTCGGCGGGCGCTGGACGATGAACGAAATGAACGAGTCGTGCTGGAAGTTAACGCACCAATCATCGAAGAAGCCCCCGATGACGACTCAACCGCTGCGGAGCAAGGATTACGCTTACCGCGACCTTATCGTCGCTTACGTCCGACTTACCCTGACACTGCGGCACGTGCTGAAGCTGAAGCCACGGTCGATGTGGTAGTCGATATAGGCGCCGACGGTGAAGTTACTAAAGTTCAGGTAGCCCGTTGGGCTGGTTTCGGTCTTGACGACACAACAGTCGCAACTGTTCGTCAAATGCATTTTTTCCCCGCGATGCGTAATGGCACCCCGATACCAATGCGCGTGTTACTTCGTTACAACTTTCGTAAGCCAACACAATGAAGATCTTGAAGTACAAAACGAGGATTCCCCATTCGCTTCGAATAATTCTTTCTCTAGCAACCCTGGGCTTTGCACTCTCGGTCCTTTTGCCTTCAGCGCAACAGGCTTCAACGAAAGTTGACGACAGTGCAACGATCAG
>QHXL01000294.1:0-5585 GCA_003222935.1 Acidobacteriota bacterium | reverse complement strand
TTGACTGGGACGCAATGCGAAATACTTTTCGACCCGCGGCGGCCAAAGCGAACGACGCTCATGAATTCTATGAAGTTGTTCGCAAGATGATTGGCGCGCTACGCGACGCTCACACCCGCGTCTATGCACCTGATGAAAAGTTTGACTGGTGGAGTCCGCGGTTCATCACCCTGGGATTCACGATTCGCGAAGTGGAAGGCTCGCCAACTGTCATCCAGGTTGAACGTGACTCTCAAGCGGCTCGGGCCGGGGTTCGTCCGGGAGACGTGCTCACCAGAATCGATAGCACTCCCGCAGCAGAATTCATCGCCCACCGGCTACAAACCTTCGATCCGCCGTCAGACGGATCGGCACGCTTTCGAGCATTCGCAAACGTGTTGGGAGGACCTGCGGGAAGTAGCGTTAAAGTTGAATGGAAGAATAAAGACAATAAAACGAAATCGGCCGAGTTCACACGTTTCTGGAACCAGCGACAGTTGGGGTTCAGCAGTCAACGTCAAGACAACATCGCGATTGTTAGAGTCGATGCGTTCACTCAAGCCGTTGCGTTGGATTTAATCAAGGCCCTTCCGAAGATTGTCAGTGATGCCGAAGGTGTCATTCTCGATTTTCGCGCAAACGGGGGCGGCGACGCCGAGGCAATGGCAGACGTCGCATCGCTATTCCTTGAAGATGGAACGGGACTCGGAAGATTCACGGATCGTTCCGGAGCTTCGTTTGAACTTCACACCTATATAAAACGTCTCTGGTCATCCGCTTCCCCCATCAAACTCCCGGTTGTAGTTCTCACGAGCGAAAGCACTTCGAGCGCGGCGGAAATCATGGCCTCCGCCTTACAGACAAAACGCAATGCTCCAGTGGTTGGCACCGCCACATGTGGATGTGTCCTGGCAATTCGCAACAGGCACTCCCTCCCGGATGGAGGCGTTCTCGACGTGAGTGAATTTGACTATCGGACCGCTGATGGAACCCGACTCGAAGGACGTGGTATCACTCCAAACGCGCAAACGACGCTCAAACGACAAGACCTTTACGCCGGTCGAGACCGCACAGTTGAACTGGCAAAATCGCTCTTCAAAAACCACCTTCGAAACTGATTTGCCCCAGAATCATCGTGCTATGATGGCCCGGCTCGAAGCAAAACGCCCACAGGTGATTTAGTTAATGCTCTACTTGTCGCAGGTATTAGGTCGCCCAATACGCGATCTTGAAGGGGAACGTGTGGCTACCGTTAAGGACGTTATCGTTCGACTCGGAGCCGACGATCACCCACCTGTAATAGGCGTAGTAGCAAGATATCGTCGTCGCGACTTCTTTATGAGGCGCTGGCATATAACCGATCTGAATAAGCAGGGCGTGCGTTTGAACTCGGATATCCTTGACCTTCGTCCCTTCGTGCGACGCGAAGGCGAAGTGCTTCTTGCGCGCGACGTTTTGGACAAACAACTCATCGACGTCGACGGGAAGCGAGTAGTTCGAGTGAACGACGTTCAGATCATCGAGGCTGCAGGCGAGTGGAGGGTCACTGGCGCCGACGTCAGCTTGCAAGGTCTTTGGAGACGGTTAGCGCCGAAGGGATTTGTCGGCACGCAACGAACGGTTGAAGTATTGGACTGGGCCGACGTCGGATATCTTGCGACCGATGCGGCGACGGTCCAATTAAAGTCTTCAAGTGGAAAATTAGCGCGACTCCATCCAGTTGAGATCGCGCGTCTGGCTGAAGCTCTTTCGTATCACCACGGTTCTGAAGTTGTTGAATCGCTCGATGACGAAACAGCCGCCGAGACGCTCGAGGAGATGCCTGCGCAACGGCAGGCCCGGATCCTTGGCGACATGGACCAGGAACGGGCTGCGGATATTCTCGAGTGGATGTCTCCGGATGAAGCCGCAGACGTCCTTGGCGATTTGCCTGAGGACAAAGCCGAAGAGTTGCTCCATCTGATGGAGCAAGAGGAGCAGGCTGACGTCGCAGAACTGCTGCCTTATGAAGACGACACCGCCGGCGGCCTGATGACAACCGAGTTCGTTACTCTTCCACGCGAACTCACCGTCGGAGAAGCGCTCGCGCGACTTCGCGAGATGGCGGAAACGCCAAACATGATCTACTACCTCTACGTGGTGGAGACTGAAGGATCATGGCATTTGCGCGGGGTTATTGCGTTGCGCAGTTTAATCCTGGCTGATCCTGGGATGCCACTTGAAGACGCCATGCGCACCGAGTTTCAGAAGGCAGAACCCGATGAATCTGCCAAGGCTGTTGCACAGCGAATTGCCGAATACAATTTGCTCGCACTTCCGGTGATAGATGAGTCGGGAGACATCCTTGGCATCATCACCGTGGACGACGCAATGGAAATCCTTTTGCCAAAGGATTGGCGACAACGCTTACCAAGGTTATTTGGTTAACAAATTGGTTGCGTGCGGCAACGCATGCCACTTATGAACGACGGAGAACCTCCAAATGGCAGAGCCAAGCACGGCAGTTCGATCTGCTGGACGTCGATTGATGCGACGTGGCGCTCGAGGTGTGCGCGGCTCAGCTGCATGGAGGAGATTTCTAACCTACCTCGCGATTCTCGGTCCCGGGATGATCACCGCAAACGCGGGGAATGACGCCGGTGGTATCGCAACGTTCTCGTCAGTCGGGGCTGAGTTTGGTTATAGCCTTCTCTGGGTCTTAGTCCCCATCACAATCAGTCTGGGTATCGTTCAGGAAATGTGTGCGCGCATGGGAGCTGTCACCGGCAAAGGCCTGGCAGATCTCATACGCGAACGTTTCGGTGTTCGCTGGACCGCGCTCATTATGCTTTCGCTGCTCGTCGCAAATGCCGGAGTCACTGTATCTGAATTTGTCGGTATCGCAGCCGCCACCGAACTCTTCGGTGTTCCTCGCTTCGTCTCTGTACCGCTGGCGGCCATCGCTATCTGGTGGTTAGTCGTGAAGGGATCTTATCAACGCGTCGAACGTGCATTTCTTTTGATGTCGCTCGTATTTCTCGGTTACATCGTTTCTGCTTTTCTTTCAAGGCCGGATTGGACCGGGGTTGCTATCGGACTCGTGAAACCAACGTTCAAGTTGGAGCAGGCGTTTCTGTTTAGCTTTGTAGCGATTGTCGGAACGACTATCTCGCCTTACATGCAAGTGTTTGTGCAATCGTCAGTGGTGGAAAAGGGAGTAACTGCGGAGGACTACAATCGAACAAAGATAGATGTTTGGGTTGGAACTATCTTCGCGATCTTGATTGTCTTCTTCATCGTTGTCTCTACCGCAGCGACGTTACACAAAGCGGGAATTCAAATTACCAGTGCTGAACATGCCGCTCGAGCACTTCGGCCACTCGCGGGTGAATATGCCGAGAAACTTTTCGGCATCGGACTTTTCGGCGCATCAATGCTTGCCGCCGGAGTCTTGCCACTAGCCACTGCGTATTCGATAAGCGAGGCGCTTGGTTTTGAGAAGGGCGTTTCGCGTTCGTTTCGTGAGGCGCCAATCTTCCTCGGGGTATTTACCTTTTTGGTGGCTACAGGCGCTGCTATTGCAGTGATCCCGGGTCTGCCGTTGATACGAGTGCTGCTGGTAACCCAGGTTATCAATGGACTACTTCTCCCCTTCGTGCTTTTCGCTGTGTTGCGATTAGTAAACGACCGCGAGTTAATGGGCACGCGAGTTAATGGGCCAATTTATAACATCGCAGCATGGCTCACCGCGCTCATCGTGACAGCGTTGTCGCTCCTCTATTTACTGGTGACGCTGTTTCCAAGCCTTCTCAGTTTCTAGATTGCGTCTTCTGTAAGTAGCAAGTAGTCACCTTGCCTTTTAAGAAACTCTTAGCCTCGGCTTCGCCGCCCGGATGTGAGGCGACACGGCTGTGCCTCGCCGTACAAGGCTCCTTGATTGCGGGCTCCGCCGGTTCGGGCTCGGCCCGAAGTAGTGCTACAACCTAGAACTCTGCAGTAAGAGCAAAGCTCGAACCAGGGGCACAGCCCATATTTAACGCAGCATCTGACGGCGAGGCATAGCCGTCGCCTCACATCCGGCGGCGAAGCCGTTATTGATCATTAGGGTTCGGCTTTCGTGCTCGTCGTCTCTGCAGTAAAGCATTCCCATTCATTTTCACCCGAGAGGCGCAGAGAAGGGTGAGGTTACGCAGAGAAGACGCTATGTGAACAGCCTTTTTTCTCGCCAATTAGGTTTAATCGGTGATAAAAGGATACCGCTCTTAAGTCATCATCCATTCAGCGTTGGGCTAGCTCATCGGAAGTCGTGAAGCGACGTCTATCCAGAAACAATTTGATCATTGCGGTCGTCACAGCGGCGATTGTTATGCTCCTGTTGTACCTTACGGTAGAGACTGACCCGGGACTTCGCTCCCTCATCTTTCGCCTACATGCAGACAAGATCGCAGAACCGAATAAGATCATCGCCGGTCTGAAACTACTTTTATTCGGAATCCTCGCGATAATTTTCGTCCGCGGGCTGAACTTCCTCGTCTTCGGAATGTTCAGACTGCGTCGGGGCTTTGACGCACCAACTCTTGTTCAAAACGTTTTCTCGATCGTCGCTTTCACACTGCTCTTTCTCCTTATCTTCTCGGCGCTCTTTCCCGACGCCAACCTCGGAGCACTGTTCACAACCTCAGCCATCTTCGGTGTCATTCTTGGTCTTGCTTTACAAGACACACTTGGCAACTTCTTTGCAGGAATTTCATTACAGGCCGATCGGCCGTTTGGGGTCGGCGACGTGATCACTGTCGGCTCGCAACGACACACAGGAGTAGTTGAGGAAATTAGCTGGCGTGCGATCAAAATCCGAACATTTCAAAATCACGTAGTCCTTATTAATAACAGCACTGCCGCAAAAGAGCCGATTGAAGTCTGCCCTCGAGATAACCTCAATGCTCGACTTGTCTTCTTCAACACCCTTTATACAGACTCACCCGCCAAAACAATTCACGTTGTTCGCGAGGCAGTACGTGAGGCCGACAACGTTTCGGATCGAATAACACCCATCGTTCGAATTCGAAACCTTGGGGAAGACGGCGTCGATTACGAGTGCAAGTATTGGCTCGACGACTACGCAAAATACAACGACACGGACGCCTTGGTTCGTCAGCGAATCTGGTACGCCTTCCGCCGCGCCGGCCTAAACTTCGCTTTTCCAACTCGCACCATTCACGTCCAAAGAACAACAGGCGTCCGGGAACGAGATGGAGGCGGAATCGTCGAAAGACTGTCAGCCGTCGATATCTTTGCTCCTCTTTCAGTTGATGAGACGGGGGTGCTGGCTCAAGCAGCGGTCCGCCACGTCTTTGCGCCTGGTGAACTCGTTATCCGGGAAGGTGAAGAAGGCGCCTCAATGTTTGTCGTACACAAAGGCCGCGTAAAGGTTCAGATTAATGAAAATGGCAGGGCCAAGGCAGTTGCGACCCTTAACGAAGGCGACTTCTTCGGTGAGATGGCCTTATTTACTGGCGAACCTCGCACGGCTAGCGTAGTGGCAGTAGAAGAAACAGAGGTGCTTGAAATTGGCCACTCGGCAATGAAACAAGTCTTCGATAGGAACCCCGACCTGGTTGAGACTCTCA
>QHXL01000687.1 GCA_003222935.1 Acidobacteriota bacterium | reverse complement strand
GGCGTGGCACGGTTAAAGCCGGGTGTCACATTTGAACAAGCGCTGGCTGACATGGACACCCTCGCCGTGAATCTTGAGAAGGCTTATCCCGATTCCAATAGCGGTAATCGAATTCGTCTGCGACCGCTACTCGAAATTTACGTTAATGATGTGCGGCGGGCGCTATGGGTAATCTTCGGCGCGGTTGCTTTTGTATTGCTGATCGCCTGCGCCAACATCGGGAATCTATTGTTGGCTCGCTCGACGGCGCGAAGGAAAGAGATGGCGATCCGCACCGCGTTGGGGGCCGGGCGCTGGAGAATTGCGAGACAGCTGTTGACCGAAAGCTTACTCCTGTCTTTGATTGGAGGAACGATCGGACTTTTGCTTGGTCGCTGGGGAATACAACTCATTCTTTACTTGAGTCCTGATGCTATTCCTCGTTCGCATGAGATCGGACTCGATTGGAAAGTTCTCACCTTCACGATCGGAGTTTCATTTCTTACCGGGATTCTGTTTGGACTGTTGCCCGCACTCCAGTCAAGCGACGTTGACGTACACGAAACACTGAAGGATACAGGTCGAGGTTCGAGTGGTCGTCACTGGTTGCGCAGTTCACTGGTGGTCGTTGAAGTCGCAACCACCCTGGTCCTGCTGATTGGCGCAGGCTTAATGATTCGCAGTTTCTACAAGCTTCAGCAGGTTAATCCTGGCTTTTCGTTTGAGCATCTCACTAGTTTCAGCGTATCGCTTCCGGAAAAGAAGTACGCGAATGAAGACGCGCGTTCCCAGTTCTACACCAGATTGTTGGAGAGTCTACGAGCAACGCCTGGTGTTGAAGCGGTCGCTGCTGCTTCGGGTCTGCCACTGGGTAACAACGGCTGGCAGACGTCATTCACCATTGATGGACGCCCTACTCCGCCACGCACCGAGACTCCGTTAATGGAAGCCTGCCTGGTGACGCCCGATTATTTCAAAGCGATGAACATTCCGGTTCTGCGGGGTCGAGTCTTCAACGACCACGACGATCGATCCCATTTAGCGGGCAAGGATCTGAGTAAGCTGGATGAAGAACAGCGTTCGATTCTTGCGGTGAAATTCCTTGTAATTAGTGCTCCTACGCTGGAAGTTATCGGTGTCGTTGGAAGAGTAAAGATGGAAAGTCTGAGTACCGATTCGAATCGTGTACAGGGTTACTTTCCGTTTGCACAAGTTCCTCAAGGTTCTATGACTGTCATCGTCAAGGGTAGTGGTGATCCAAACCAGATGATCGCTACGGCGCGGCAACAGGTGAAATCTCTCGATCAAGATCAACCAATCTATAGTCCGCGCACGATGGGCGACATCCGTGCTGAGTCAGTCGCATCTGAGCGTCTGAATTTAACCCTGCTCAGCTTGTTTGCCGGGATCGCCCTGGTGCTGTCAATCGTAGGAATCTACGGCGTGATGTCGTATTCCGTCACGCAACGAACGCATGAGATTGGAATTCGGATGGCCATAGGCGCGAGTCGCGCCGATGTTTTCAAGATGATACTGGGGCATGGAATGAAACTGACGTTGTTGGGAGTTGGCGTGGGGCTTGTCGGCGCCTTCGCTCTCACGCGCTTGATGGCCACGATGTTGTTCGGGGTCGAGCCAACTGACGCAACTACCTTTGCGAGTATCGCTGCATTGTTGATTGCCATCGCACTTTTGGCGTGTTACTTACTCGGTCGACGAGCAACGAAAGTAGAACCAACCATCTCGTTGAGATACGAGTAGACTTAATTTGCAATCGTTGTGTTACCTCTGTGTCCCTGTGTCTGCGGGTTCATGAAGGCTAGACCGGTTTCACCACCGAGACGCAGAGGCACAGAGGTAGCACTGAGAAAACTCTCAAACGCCCCGGTCAATGACGATTTGCAGTTGAGATAATGGCTTGTTATGTTCCACTTGCCGCTATGCCTCGCATCCTAATAGCCGATGATCAGTCTGATGTGCTCGCCGCCTTGAGTCTTCTACTTAAAGGCGAGCGGTTCAATATTCAAAGTGCGTCTTCGCCCGAAGGTGTGTTGCGCGCCATCGAGTCGCAGGAACTTGACGTGGTCCTAATGGATCTTAATTACGCCCGCGACACGACATCGGGCAGCGAAGGTCTTGATCTCCTCTCCAGAATCCGCGCCAGCGATCCGACACTTCCGGTTGTTGTAATGACTGCGTGGGGCAGCGTTGACCTCGCCGTCGAAGCGATGCGTCGA
>QHXL01000686.1:4196-4648 GCA_003222935.1 Acidobacteriota bacterium | reverse complement strand
AGTGCAAGTAAGGAAGGGCGGTTTACCCCCGCTGGCCTCATTAAGAGCGACCTCAACAACTTTTAGCCAGGCCAGCGGGGGTAAACCGCCCTTCCTTACTTGCACTTATTAACTTGTACTTTTTAATCTGGAACCTATGGTCGTTCCACCCTTAATCGCTTAGAATCTCAAACCAGAACGCTACGCATGATCCCCCAATTAAACGTTACCCAACTCCTACGTGAAGCGAGCAGCGGCAACCGACAGTCGCTCGATCAACTTCTCCCACTCGTTTACTCCGAACTCCGCGGCCTGGCGGACGCGTATATGCGACGTGAACGGTCGAATCACACTTTGCAGCCGACCGCACTCGTCCACGAAGCCTATATGCGGCTTATCAATCAACGAGAGGTTAATTGGGAGAACCGCGCGCATTTCCTGAGTATCGCCGCCGAAACAATGCGACGAATCCT